>NZ_CP029758.2:0-305274 GCF_004006395.2 Clostridium sp. AWRP
CTTTCCAATTTAGCATTTATTTTTTCTTTACTTATTATATATAGAGCGCAATAAATACATCACTCTCATGTAAACTAACATTTATAAAAGCAATTAATCCACCTAATTATAAATCCTAAAGTTTTACTATTAAATTATATATTCACTAAGTTACAATGTCAATACAAAATGAAGACTACAAAAATGGATAAAAACATTACCTGTTAATATTTTTTATCGGTTTTTGTGGATAACTTCTTGAATAGGTAGTTAGGTTTTGATATTATAAATAGAGACCTGTTAATAATTTAAAAAATATATAACTTATCCACAGCTGTGGATAAAAATGTGTATAAGTTGTTTAATTTTATATAAACTTCCTATTCATTTATACATTTTTAACTATTTTACTAACATTATTCATTGTAGATAATGTTAATATTTATTTTACGGTTATTGTTTATAACTTTTTTTATTTAAAAGATATAAACATATTTATAAACATGTGAATATTTTTATAAACATATGTCAAGAAAATATAATGACGTTTATAATCATGTAAATATGTTGTGAATTATTTTTCTAAGACTGGAGGATACAAAATGAATGCCCATCCAAAAGAAATATGGGAACAATCTTTAAACATAATAAATGGTGAAATTACTGAAGTAAGCTTTAACACATGGATTAAAAGTATTACTCCTGTATCTATTGAAAATGACACCTTCATATTAAGTGTACCAAATGACCTTACTAAAGGCATATTAACTAGTAAATATAAAAATTTAATAGCTAATGCTCTAAAATTAATTACTTCAAAAAAATACAACATTAAATTTTTAATTGCCTCTGAATCAGAAGAAGCTTTAACATTAGACAACTCTAAAAAAAGGCACAATAAAAATTCTGTATTGGTAAATGATGAAATGTCAACCATGCTAAATCCAAAATATACTTTTGATTCCTTCGTTATAGGTAATAGTAATAGATTCGCTCATGCAGCTTCACTTGCTGTAGCTGAATCACCTTCAAAAGCATATAATCCTTTGTTCATATACGGAGGCGTAGGATTAGGCAAAACTCATTTAATGCACGCTATAGGACATTACATACTAAACAATAATAGCAAATCTAAAGTAGTATACGTTTCATCTGAAAAGTTTACAAATGAACTTATAAATTCAATAAAAGATGATAAAAATGTAGAGTTTAGAAACAAATATAGAAATATAGATGTACTATTAATAGATGATATACAATTTATAGCAGGTAAGGAAAGAACCCAAGAAGAATTTTTTCATACCTTCAATGCACTATACGAAGCTAATAAACAAATAATTTTATCTAGTGATAGACCACCAAAAGAAATACCTACATTAGAAGATAGACTTAGATCTAGATTTGAATGGGGACTTATAGCAGATATTCAACCACCAGACTTTGAAACTAGAATGGCTATATTAAAAAAGAAGGCAGATGTTGAAAATTTAAATATTCCTAATGAAGTAATGGTGTATATAGCTACCCAAATTAAATCTAACATTAGAGAACTTGAAGGTGCTCTAATAAGGATAGTTGCTTTCTCCTCACTTACAAATAAAGAAATAAGTATAGATTTGGCGGTAGAGGCATTAAAAGATATAATTTCAAGCAAACAATCAAAACAAGTTACCATAGACTTAATACAGGACGTAGTTGCAAACTATTATAACTTAAAAGTAGATGATTTAAAATCTGCAAGAAGAACAAGAAATATAGCTTTTCCAAGACAGATAGCTATGTACTTGTGCAGAAAACTTACAGATATGTCTTTGCCAAAAATAGGAGAAGAATTTGGTGGAAGAGATCATACTACAGTAATACATGCCTATGAAAAAATATCAACTAATTTAAAACAGGATGAAAGTCTTCAAAATGCTATAGGCGATTTAACAAAACGACTAAATCAAAATTAATTATCAACAACTGTTAATATTATTTAGTAATAACACTGTGCATTAAAAATATTAATATATTTTTTTCTAATTATGTGGATAACGTCAATTTTTATCAATTACTTATCCACAATTATTTTTCGCATTTTTTTATTCAGTACCAACGCATTCAAAGGTTATCAACATAATCACAGCCCCTACTACTATTATTACTAAATTTAATTAATTATCTATATTCTATATATCTTTCTACAATGTGAATAAAGGAGGACATTAAATGAATTTTATATGTACAAAAACAGAATTACAAGAAGCTATTTCAATAGCACAAAAAGCTATTACAGGAAAATCCAGTATGCCAATATTAAATGGTCTACTTATTACAACTTATAAAAATCAAATTAAATTAACTGGATCAGATATAGACCTCAGTATAGAAACAAAAATAAATGCAGAGATAAATGAAGAAGGTTCTGTAGTAGTTGATTCTAGAATATTTGGAGAAATTATAAGAAAATTACCTAATGACAATATAAATATTTCTACTACAGAAAATAATTCAATAGAAATAATATGTCAAAAATCTAAATTCAATCTAATTCATATGAATGCAGAAGATTTTCCTGAAATACCTAATATAAATGAAAATATTATTTTTTTAATACCTCAAAAAATATTAAAAGATATGATAAAAAGTACTATTTTCGCTGCAGCTCAAGATGAAACAAGACCTATTCTTACAGGCATTTTATTTGAAATCAAGGACAAAAAATTGAATTTAGTAGCATTAGACGGATATAGATTAGCTTTAAAATCAGAATATCTTAATACAGAAAACGTAATAAATGCTGTAATTCCAGAAAAAACTTTAAGTGAAGTTTCTAAAATCTTAGAAGATAATGATAAAAATGTAAATATAACTTTTACACCTAATCACATACTTTTCAATTTAGATAATACTAAAATTATATCTAGATTACTGGAAGGTGAATTTATAAAATATAATTCTATAATTCCAGATGAATTTAATTTGCAAGTAACAGCTAAAAGAGAAGAACTTTTAAGTTGTATAGAAAGAGCTTCTCTAATGGCTAAAGACAGTAATACCAATTTAATAAAGTTAGAAATAGAAGAAAACAACATGATAATAACTTCAAATTCTCAATTGGGAATGGTCAGAGAGGAATTAAATATATTATTGCAAGGAGATACATTAAAAATTGCATTTAATTCAAAATACTTAATAGATGTCTTGAAAATAATGGATGAAGAAGAAATCATTATGAAATTCTCTAGCAGCGTAAGTCCATGTGTAATCAAAAATAAAGATAAAGACAATTGTACTTATTTAGTGCTTCCAGTAAGGCTTCTAAACAATTAAAAATAAAAAAATTGGAGATAATAGAAAATGAATGAAATTAAGATTAGTACAGATATAATAAAATTAGATTCTTTTCTAAAGTGGTGTGGGGCTGTTTCACAAGGTTCTGAAGCTAAAATATTTATAAAAAATGGAATGGTAAAGGTAAATGGAGAAGTTGAAGTAAGGAGAGGAAGAAAACTTTCAAAAGGATTTACAGTTGAATTTCAAGAAAAAACTTATAAAATTATATAGATGCAATTAAAAATTTATTATTAAATGTGTATTATATATTGTGATATAATTATAAATAGGTGTTTTTATATGTATATCAAGTATTTAAAACTTATTAATTTTAGAAACTATAAGGAACTAGAAGTAGAATTTGATAAAAATTTAAATGTATTTATAGGAGATAATGCACAAGGAAAAACAAATATATTAGAGAGTATATACTATTGCAGTATAGGCAAATCACCAAGAACAAATAAGGATAAGGAATTAATAAATTGGGATGGAAAATATGCTTATATAAAAGCTGGGGTATATAGTTCGTCACACAACTTAAACGATAAAAAAATAGAGATAAAGATATTCAAAGAAGGTAAAAAGGGAATAAATATAAATTCTATAAGAGTAAATAAATTATCTGAACTTATGGGAATTTTTAATGTAGTAATGTTTTCTCCAGAAGATTTAAAAATAATAAAAGAATCTCCTTCTTTCAGAAGAAAATTTTTAGATATAGAACTGTGTAAATTCAGTAAAAGATATTATTATAACTTAGTTCAATATAACAAGGTTCTAAGTGAAAGAAATTTATTACTTAGAAAACGGAGTAGTAGTGATAGAGATATTCTTGATATATACGATATCCAATTGTCTAAATATGGTGCAGTTATAATAGATCTCAGAAATAAATACATAAACAAACTCAGCAAAATGGGTAAGATCATTCATGAAGATATAACTTCACAAACTGAAAAAATAGAATTTAAATATGTAACATCTATAACAGACTTAGATAATATACAAAACAGCTTGTTTAAAGTTTTGGAAACTAATAGACAAAGGGATATAGAAAAAGGTATTACCCTCTATGGTCCACATAGGGATGATTTTGTTACGAGCATAAATGGTATAAATGTAAGAAGCTTTGGTTCCCAAGGACAACAGAGGACATCAGTTCTAACTATGAAATTCGCGTCTCTTGAAATAATAAAAGAAATTACAGGAGAATATCCCGTTTTATTACTGGATGATGTTTTATCTGAACTAGATGCAAATAGACAAAAGTATATATTAAATTCTATAAATGAAATACAAACATTTATAACAGGTACAGGAATTGGCAACATTAAAAAAAATGTAAAAAAGGGAAATCAAATATTTATTGTAAAGAGTGGAAAGATGAATAGAATTTAATTTTGAAAGGAGATTGTTATGTTTTTACATTTAGGTGAAAATATAGTTGTTCCGATAAAAGATATAATTGGAATATTTGATATTGAAACTTCAACATATAATTCTGATACAACCCAATTTTTAAGAATGGCTGAAGAAGATGGATTTGTTCAAAAAATTACAAAAGATAAACCCAAATCATTCATTATTGCGGAAGTAAATAAAAAAAGTAGAATTTATTTATCACCTATATCTTCATCCACACTAGCTAAAAGGTCAGAAATTTTATGTTACGAACTCTAAAATAGGAGGATATAGGTATGATGCAAGAAAAAAAACAAACTTATGATGAAAATCAAATACAAGTATTAGAAGGTCTTGAAGCTGTTAGAAAAAGACCTGGAATGTATATTGGAAGTACTAGTTCAAGGGGGCTTCATCATTTAGTGTATGAGATAGTTGATAATAGCATAGATGAGGCACTGGCAGGATATTGCGATAAAATAAATGTAATTATACATAAAGATAATTCTATAACAGTTACGGATAATGGTAGAGGAATGCCTGTTGGAATGCACCATAAAATGAAAAAACCAACTGTAGAAGTTATAATGACTATACTGCATGCAGGAGGAAAATTTGGAGGCGGCGGATACAAAGTTTCCGGCGGACTTCATGGAGTTGGAGCATCAGTTGTAAATGCTCTATCTGAAATCTGTGAAGTTGAAGTAAAAAGGGAAAGCCATATATGGAGACAGGTATTTAAAAGAGGAAAAGTAGCAAGCGGACTTGACATAATAGGTGATAGTGAGGAGCACGGAACAAAAATTCATTTTAAACCGGATGCAGAAATATTTGATGAAATAGAATATGATTATGATACATTGGCTCAAAGGCTTAGAGAATTGGCATTTTTAAACAAGGGTATAAAAATAAGATTAGAAGATGAGAGAGATGATAAAGAAGAAATATTTCACTATGAAGGTGGAATAAAGTCATTTGTAAGTTATCTTAATAGAAATAAACAACCAATTCATAAAGAGCCTATATACGTAGAGGGTAAAAAAGATGACTACTCTGTAGAAATTGCTATTCAATATAATGATGGATATACTGAAAATATTTTTGCTTTTGCTAATAACATAGATACAGTAGAAGGTGGAACTCATTTAGCTGGATTTAAGTCAGCACTTACTAGAGTATTTAATGATTATGCAAAGAAATTTGGTATATTAAAAGAAAATGACAAAAATCTATCAGGAGAAGATATAAGGGAAGGGCTTACTGCAGTTATATCTGTAAAGCTTGTAGACCCCCAATTTGAGGGCCAGACGAAAACAAAACTAGGAAATAGTGAAGTGCGTGGTATAGTTGACAGCATAATGGGAGAGTCATTAAATAATTTTTTACAGGAAAATCCTCAAGTAGCAAAGATGATACTTGATAAATCACTTATGGCATCACGTGCTAGAGAAGCGGCAAGAAAAGCAAGAGAGCTTACAAGACGTAAATCTATACTTGAAAATACTTCTCTTCCAGGAAAATTAGCAGATTGCTCATCTAAAGATCCTTCTGAATGTGAAATATATTTAGTCGAGGGTGATTCTGCAGGTGGATCTGCAAAACAAGGTAGAGATAGAAAATTTCAAGCTATACTTCCACTGCGTGGTAAAATAATGAATGTTGAAAAACAAAGGCTTGACAAAATACTTGGCTATGAAGAAATAAGATCCATGATAACAGCATTTGGAGCAGGTATAGGAAAAGACTTTGATGTAAATAAAATAAGATACAATAAAATAATAATAATGACAGATGCAGATGTAGATGGTGCGCACATAAGAACATTATTACTTACTTTTTTCTTCAGATATATGAAGGAACTTGTTGAAAAATGTCATGTTTATATAGCTCAACCACCTTTATATAGAGTAGCTAAAGGAAAGAAGGAATACTACGCATATTCAGATGATGAATTAGATGTATTGCTTACTGAAATAGGTGGGAAAGACAGTAATGTAGATATACAAAGATATAAAGGACTTGGAGAAATGGATTCGGAACAACTTTGGGATACTACAATGAATCCTGAAACAAGGACACTTATTCAAGTAAATGTAGAGGACACTATGGCTGCTGATGAAATCTTTACTATACTTATGGGTGACAAGGTAGAACCTCGTAGAAATTTTATACAAGAAAATGCTAAAAAAGTTGTAAACTTAGATATATAAGTAGAGAGGTGTAATTGATGTTTGATGAAGGAAAAATTTTACCAGTAGACATAAGCCGTGAAATGAAGAAAAGTTATATAGACTATGCTATGAGTGTTATTGTAAGTCGTGCACTTCCAGATGTACGTGATGGATTAAAGCCAGTTCACAGAAGAATACTGTACTCTATGTACGAGTTAGGACTTACCCCTGAAAAAGGCTATAGGAAGTGTGCAAGAATTGTAGGAGATGTTTTAGGTAAATATCATCCACATGGAGATACAGCAGTTTATGATGCTCTAGTTAGATTGGCACAAGACTTCTCTATCAGATATACTCTAGTTGATGGTCATGGAAATTTTGGTTCAGTAGATGGAGATAGTGCTGCAGCTATGAGATATACCGAAGCTAAAATGAATAAGATAACACTTGAAATGTTAAGGGGAATAAATAAAAATACAGTAGATTTCGTTCCAAACTTTGATGGTGAGGAAAAAGAACCTTCAGTTTTACCTTCAAGGTTCCCTAATTTGCTTGTAAATGGTTCTGCTGGAATAGCTGTAGGTATGGCTACGAATATACCACCTCATAATCTTACTGAAGTTATAAATGGTGTCATAATGATAATAGACAATCCAGACATAACAATTAGTGAGCTTATGACATCTATAAAAGGTCCTGATTTCCCAACTGCAGGAATAATAATTGGCACATCAGGCATAAGAAGTGCCTATGAAACTGGAAGAGGAAAAATATTAGTAAGGGCTAAAGCTGAAATTGAAGAAGTTAAAGGTAGAAACAGGATAATAATAACTGAAATTCCATATCAAGTTAATAAATCAAAGCTTATAGAAAATATGGCCGACCTTGTTAAGAATAAAAAAATAGATGGAATATCTGATATTAGGGATGAATCAGATAGAGATGGAATGAGAATAGTTATAGAATTGAAAAGAGATGCAAATCCTAATGTAACTCTTAATCAGCTATACAAACATACAAGGATGCAGGATACTTTTGGAATTATAATGCTTTCTCTTGTAAATAATGAACCAAAAGTATTGAATTTAAAGCAAATGCTTGTATATTATTTAAGATTTCAAGAAGAAATTATAACAAGAAGAACTAAATTTGATTTAGATAAGGCTCAGGCTAGAGCGCATATTCTAGAAGGATTAAAAATAGCATTAGATCATATAGATGCGGTAATACACCTAATAAGATCATCTAAAACTGCAGAGAATGCAAGGAATGGGTTAATGTCTGAATTTAGTCTTTCAGAAAAACAGGCTCAAGCTATCTTGGATATGAGACTTCAAAGACTTACAGGTCTTGAAAGAGAAAAAATTGAAAATGAATATAATGAATTGATGGAAACAATAAAACATCTCAAGGAAATACTAGAAAATAAAGAATTGCTGCTTAAGATAATTAAAGATGAATTAATTGAGATAAGAGATAAATATGGTGATGAAAGAAAAACTGAAATACAGATAAGTAATGATGATATAAATATTGAAGATCTTATTGAAGAGCAGGAAGTAGTAATAACTCTAACTCATTCAGGATATATAAAAAGAATTTCTGCTGATACCTATTCTTCCCAAAGAAGAGGGGGAAAGGGAATACAAGCAATGTCTACAAAAGAGGATGACTTTGTAGAGCACATATTTATTACATCAACCCATAATAATATCTTATTTTTCACTAATAAAGGTAAAGTGTATAAATTAAAGGGTTATGAAATCCCGGATGCTGGTAGAACAGCTAAAGGAACAAATTTAGTTAATTTAATACCTCTACAGGGAGACGAACAAATTCAAGCAGTTATATCCTTTAAGGAAGTTGATAAGGACAATTATTTTATCATGGCTACTAGATGTGGATTGATAAAGAAGACTAAGATAAGTCAATATGCTTCTATAAGAAAAAATGGATTAAATGCTATAAATTTAAAAGATGAAGATGAACTTATAGGAGTTAGAATGACTACAGGTAAGAGTGAAATTCTTATTTTCACTAAAAATGGATATGCTATAAGATTCAGTGAAGATGATGTAAGACCTACGGGAAGAAATACTATGGGAGTAAGAGCTATAACTTTAAGAACTGGTGATATAGCTGTAGCTATGGATATTGTAGATAAGTCTCAAGATGTTCTTGTAATTAGTGAGAATGGATTTGGTAAAAGAACTCCAGTATCCGAATACACTATTCATAGAAGAGGTGGAAAAGGAATTATCACTTATAAAGTTACAGAGAAGACCGGTTTAATAGTTGGTGCTAGAGTTGTAAAAGATGAGGATGAAATGATGCTCATAAATAGCAGTAATGTAGCTATAAGGCTCAATGTATCTGAGATTTCTGTTACAAATAGAAATACTATGGGAGTTACTCTTATGAGAACAGATGAAGAACAAATGGTTGTTGCAATTGCTAAGATAAATTGCAGTGATGATACAAGTGATAATACAAGTAATGATACAAGTGATAATATAGATGATAAAAAAGTAGAAGAATAATAAGTGCATTTAGATTAAGTAGAGTAAATACTATTTAATTTTATATGTGTGACATATAAAACATGTTAAATATTTTATATAAAATAAATACTAGTGTTCTAATCAAAACACTAGTATTTATTTTGTTATATTAAAAAAACAACATAACCTAGTGTGTCAGTATAAGAATATTTAAGGAATAAGTATTATAGTGTATGTATTATAAGATAGTTTTACATAATGGTGATATTTTTGAATTATATATATAGGTAATGTGTTAGAATAGCAACTGTCGTCATCAAGTGAAGACATTAATTTGAGAATATCAATTGTAATGTCTCATGCAATTCAAAATTAAGTTTTGAAAAAAGATGTTGACAAAATAAGAAATAGGTGATATACTATAAAAGCTGTCAAAGTGAGACAGCAAAATGATCCTTGAAAATTAAACAGAGGAAGATATAAGTACAACTTATTTAGAATAAACCAGCAATTCTTTTGAGCTGCGAGAGCAGCTAAAAAAGTAATTTCGTAATAAGAAGAGTCAATACAAACTTTTAAATTAAGAGTTTGATCCTGGCTCAGGACGAACGCTGGCGGCGTGCTTAACACATGCAAGTCGAGCGATGAAGCTCCTTCGGGAGTGGATTAGCGGCGGACGGGTGAGTAACACGTGGGTAACCTACCTCAAAGAGGGGGATAGCCTCCCGAAAGGGAGATTAATACCGCATAATAATCAATTTTCACATGAAAACTGATTTAAAGGAGTAATCCGCTTTGAGATGGACCCGCGGCGCATTAGCTAGTTGGTAGGGTAACGGCCTACCAAGGCGACGATGCGTAGCCGACCTGAGAGGGTGATCGGCCACATTGGAACTGAGAGACGGTCCAGACTCCTACGGGAGGCAGCAGTGGGGAATATTGCACAATGGGCGAAAGCCTGATGCAGCAACGCCGCGTGAGTGAAGAAGGTTTTCGGATTGTAAAGCTCTGTCTTTGGGGACGATAATGACGGTACCCAAGGAGGAAGCCACGGCTAACTACGTGCCAGCAGCCGCGGTAATACGTAGGTGGCGAGCGTTGTCCGGAATTACTGGGCGTAAAGAGTGCGTAGGCGGATATTTAAGTGAGATGTGAAATACCCGGGCTTAACCCGGGCACTGCATTTCAAACTGGGTATCTGGAGTGCGGGAGAGGAGAATGGAATTCCTAGTGTAGCGGTGAAATGCGTAGAGATTAGGAAGAACACCAGTGGCGAAGGCGATTCTCTGGACCGTAACTGACGCTGAGGCACGAAAGCGTGGGTAGCAAACAGGATTAGATACCCTGGTAGTCCACGCCGTAAACGATGAGTACTAGGTGTAGGAGGTATCGACCCCTTCTGTGCCGCAGTAAACACAATAAGTACTCCGCCTGGGAAGTACGATCGCAAGATTAAAACTCAAAGGAATTGACGGGGGCCCGCACAAGCAGCGGAGCATGTGGTTTAATTCGAAGCAACGCGAAGAACCTTACCTGGACTTGACATACCCTGAATATCTTAGAGATAAGAGAAGCCCTTCGGGGCAGGGATACAGGTGGTGCATGGTTGTCGTCAGCTCGTGTCGTGAGATGTTAGGTTAAGTCCTGCAACGAGCGCAACCCCTGTTGTTAGTTGCTAACATTTAGTTGAGCACTCTAGCAAGACTGCCGCGGTTAACGCGGAGGAAGGTGGGGATGACGTCAAATCATCATGCCCCTTATGTCCAGGGCAACACACGTGCTACAATGGGCAGTACAGAGAGAAGCAAGACCGCAAGGTGGAGCAAACCTCAAAAACTGCCCCCAGTTCGGATTGCAGGCTGAAACTCGCCTGCATGAAGTTGGAGTTGCTAGTAATCGCGAATCAGAATGTCGCGGTGAATACGTTCCCGGGCCTTGTACACACCGCCCGTCACACCATGAGAGCTGGCAACACCCGAAGTCCGTAGTCTAACTTAGGAGGACGCGGCCGAAGGTGGGGTTAGTAATTGGGGTGAAGTCGTAACAAGGTAGCCGTAGGAGAACCTGCGGCTGGATCACCTCCTTTCTAGGGAGTCGAAAGATAGAGTATAATCTATCTTATAAATTGATGGTTTAAGTAAGTTTACAATCTACTCTGTTTAATTTTGAAGGATCATAGATTCTTCTTTCATTTTACAACCAATTAGGAAAGTAAAATGAAAAATTGTCCTTTGAAAATTGCACAGTAAATAAGAAATTAAAAAATTGATAGTAACAAGCAGATCAAGGAAAAACATGAGCGAGGAACAGAGTTTACTTATGTAAATGAGTACCGCAGCGAATGATTTTGACGAAGATATGCAAAGTTAATAACAATTTTTAAAAGTAAAGCTAAGGTTATAATATAACCTTTGTAGAATAACTTTAGTATCATTCTAAACATTTAAGATGATACAGAGAAAATTGCAAATAGCAATTTTCGATAATGAAAGGTCAAGCTACAAAGGGCGCATGGAGGATGCCTTGGCACCAGGAGCCTAAGAAGGACGCGATAAGCTGCGAAAAGCTCTGGGTAGGCGCAAATAGCCAGAGAACCAGAGATATCCGAATGGGGAAACCCACCTAGCAAACACTAGGTACTGCAGACTGAATACATAGGTTTGTAGAGGCAAACCCGGGGAACTGAAACATCTAAGTACCCGGAGGAAGAGAAAGAAACATCGATTTTCTAAGTAGCGGCGAGCGAAAGGGAAAGAGCCCAAACCAGGAACTTGTTCCTGGGGTTGCGGATAGATTATAAATACTGTGAAGTGCTAATTGAAGAGAGCTGGAAGGCTCTGCCGGAGAAGGTAAAAGCCCTGTAAATGAAAGCAAAGAACAGTCAGATCTAATCCAGAGTACCACGAGACACGAGAAACCTTGTGGGAAACAGGGAGGACCACCTCCCAAGGCTAAATACTACCTGGTGACCGATAGAGAAGGAGTACCGTGAGGGAAAGGTGAAAAGAACCCCGGGAGGGGAGTGAAATAGAACCTGAAACCGTGTGTCCACAAACAGTCGAAGTACGTAAAGTACGACGGCGTGCTTTTTGTAGAACGAGCCAGCGAGTTACGATGTGCAGCAAGGTTAAGTACTTAAGGTACGGAGCCGGAGGGAAACCGAGTCTGAAAAGGGCGCGAAGTTGTATGTTGTAGACCCGAAACCGAGTGACCTATCCATGGCCAGGTTGAAGCGGAAGTAAAATTCCGTGGAGGACCGAACCACGTTGGTGTTGAAAAACCATGGGATGAGCTGTGGATAGCGGAGAAATTCCAATCGAACTCGGAGATAGCTGGTTCTCCTCGAAATAGCTTTAGGGCTAGCGTCGGAAATGAGTAATGGAGGTAGAGCACTGAATGGGGTAGGGGCTGACAACAGTTACTGAACCTTATCAAACTCCGAATGCCATATACTTGAATTCCGGCAGTCAGACTGCGAATGATAAGATCCGTGGTCAAAAGGGAAACAGCCCAGACCACCAGCTAAGGTCCCAAAGTGTAAGTTAAGTGGGAAAGGATGTGTGATTTCTAAGACAACTAGGATGTTGGCTCAGAAGCAGCCACTCATTTAAAGAGTGCGTAATAGCTCACTAGTCAAGAGATCATGCGCCGAAAATGTCCGGGGCTAAAACTTACCACCGAAGCTGTGGACTCGAAAGAGTGGTAGAGGAGCATCCTGTATGAGTAGAAGTCGTACCGGAAGGAACGGTGGATTGTACAGGAGAGAGAATGCTGGCATAAGTAGCGAGAAATAAGTGAGAATCTTATTGGTCGAAAACCTAAGGTTTCCTGGGGAAGGTTCGTCCGCCCAGGGTAAGTCGGGACCTAAGCCGAGGCCGAAAGGCGTAGGTGATGGACAATCGGTTGAAATTCCGATACCGCATAAAAGCGTTTGACAAAAGGGATGACGCAGGAGGATAAGGTGTGCATACAATTGGATGTATGTCTAAGCACCGAGTCAGGTATACCAGGAAAATCCGGTATATCAATGATGAGGTGTTATGGGGAACCCGTAAGGGGAAGTACCTGATTTCACGCTGCCAAGAAAAGTCTCTATGGAGTTTTTATGTGCCCGTACCGCAAACCGACACAGGTAGGTGAGGAGAGAATCCTAAGACCATCGGAAGAATTGTTGTTAAGGAACTAGGCAAATTAACCCCGTAACTTAGGGAGAAGGGGAGCCACGCAAGTGGCCGCAGAGAAAAGGCTCAAGCAACTGTTTATCAAAAACACAGGTTTCTGCTAAAGCGAAAGCTGAAGTATAGGAGCTGACGCCTGCCCGGTGCTGGAAGGTTAAGGGGAAGACTAAGCGTAAGCGAAGGTCAGAACTTAAGCCCCAGTAAACGGCGGCCGTAACTATAACGGTCCTAAGGTAGCGAAATTCCTTGTCGGGTAAGTTCCGACCCGCACGAATGGCGTAATGATTTGAGCACTGTCTCGACAACAAATCCGGCGAAATTGAAGTGCAAGTGAAGATGCTTGCTACCCGCGATTGGACGGAAAGACCCCGTAGAGCTTTACTGCAGTTTAGCACTGAATTTCGGTATTGTCTGTACAGGATAGGTGGGAGACTAGGAAGTAGTGGCGCCAGCCATTACAGAGTCGATGTTGGGATACCACCCTGACAGTACTGGGATTCTAACCGGGCTCCATGAAACTGGAGACGGGACAATGTTAGGCGGGCAGTTTGACTGGGGCGGTCGCCTCCTAAAAAGTAACGGAGGCGTACAAAGGTTCCCTCAGAAGGGTTAGAAATTCTTCGAAGAGTGCAAAGGCAGAAGGGAGCTTGACTGCGACACAAACAAGTGGAGCAGGGACGAAAGTCGGGCTTAGTGATCCGGTGGTACCTCGTGGGAGGGCCATCGCTCAACGGATAAAAGCTACCTCGGGGATAACAGGCTGATCTCCCCCAAGAGTTCACATCGACGGGGAGGTTTGGCACCTCGATGTCGGCTCGTCGCATCCTGGGGCTGAAGTAGGTCCCAAGGGTTGGGCTGTTCGCCCATTAAAGCGGCACGCGAGCTGGGTTCAGAACGTCGTGAGACAGTTCGGTCCCTATCCGTCGCGGGCGCAGGAAATTTGAGAGGAGCTGTCCTTAGTACGAGAGGACCGGGATGGACCGACCGCTGGTGAACCAGTTGTTCCGCCAGGAGCATAGCTGGGTAGCCAAGTTGGGAAGGGATAAACGCTGAAAGCATCTAAGTGTGAAGCCCACCTCAAGATAAGATTTCCCATAGCGTAAGCTAGTAAGACCCCTCGAAGAACACGAGGAGATAGGTCAGAGGTGTAAGCAGGGTAACCTGTTAAGCTGACTGATACTAATAGGTCGAGGGCTTGACCAAATGAAAAGCGAAAGAAAAAAGTTTACTGTGCAATTTTGAGAGGACAGAGCAATTTGAACTCTTAAAAGTTAATATATAAGAAAATTGGTAGAAGCGAGCAGATTGAGGAAAGGTTTGAGCGAGGAGCAGAGTTTACTTGTGTAAATGAGCACCGCAGGGAAGACCTTGACGAAAATATGATAAGCTTATAGCAATTTTTGATAATGAATCTGGTGGTAATGACGTGAAGGTAACACCCCTTTCCATACCGAACAGGAAGGTTAAGCTTCAGAGTGCCGATGGTACTGCAGGGGAGGCCCTGTGGGAGAATAGGTCGCTGCCAGGTTATAAGGATCTTTAGCTCAGTTGGTTAGAGCAACCGGCTCATAACCGGTGGGTCCGGGGTTCGAGTCCCTGAAGGTCCACCATGAAAAGAACTACATAGTTTTATGTAGTTCTTTTATTTTTTGCCTGTATTATGGTACACTTTAAATAGTGTATTAGCTGGAGGAGATTTATATTGATATTTTATAGAATAAAGCAATTTTATTGGGCATTAACTTCTAGAATTAATGAACAGGATAGTAGGTTTATAAAAAGTATTTTAAGTATAGAAGAATTAAAATTATTTAATAAACTGTCCATAAATGAACAAAAGCATTGCGTGAAAGTAGCATATGATGTAGAGCGTATTTGTAATAGTAAGCAAGGTACAGTAGATGAGAAATTGCTTCTAAAGGCTGCTCTTTTACATGATATAGGTAAGATAGATAGAAAGCTAAATCTAATAGACAAATCATTTATAGTATCAATGGATAGAATTTCAAAAGGAAAATTAAGAAAATTTTCTCAAAAGCCAAAGATAAATGTATATTACAATCATAGTAAAATAGGAGTAGAGATATTAAAAAAGATAGAGTATAATGAAAAATTATTTTATTTGATAGAAAATCATCATAATAACGATACTCATAATAATGATTTGGAGTTAAATATATTAAAGTATTGCGATAAAAGAAATTAAAATTATAAGTTAAATTTTTTTAGTTTATAAGTATCTTAGTATTTTATGTGTATAAATTTATTCCAATTTTTATGATATAATTAATGTATAAGTGTATTAGTGGAGGTTAAGATGGATTCAAAAAAAAGAAGAATATATATTAGAGAAATTCTTAAAAAAAATGACAAACCTCAAAAGGGTTATATTTTGGCAGAAAAGTTAGGGGTTACTAGACAAATAATAGTTAAAGATATAGCAATTTTAAGGGCAGAAGGTAAAGATATAATAGCAACCCCAGATGGTTATCTGATTCCAAAAGCAGAAAAGAATTTAGTTAAGGCTGTAATAGCAGTTTCACATGAAACAAGTGAAATAGAGGATGAACTTAAAATTATAGTTAAATTTGGAGGTAAAGTACAAGATGTAATAGTAGAACATCCCCTTTATGGTGAAATAAAAAGTATGCTTATGATAAAAAATTTATATGATATTGAAAATTTTATAAATAAAATAAAGCAGTATAAAGCAGAACCACTATTAATATTAACAGGAGGTGTGCATTTACATACTATAGTTGCAGAAAACGATGACATAATTAGAAATATAAAAAGGGAATTGAAAGAGAAAAAGTATATTATTTCTGATTGATCCATAGCTAAAATTTTTTATATTTATAAAAGAGGTGGTTGTATTATGAAGAAGAAAATGGCAATAGGTATTTTTATTTTAGTTTTAGTATTGTGTATTTCATTTTTAAATAATATCGTAAATTTCGTAATAAATATACAGTGGTTTAAACAAGTAGGATACTTATCTGTTTATTTTACCAAGCTTGTAGCGGTATGTAAGCTTATGATACCTTTATTTATTATAAGCTTTATAGGAATATGGTTATATTATAAAAGTCTAAGGATAAGCATTATAAAGTATAGAAAAGTTGTTGAGGTAAAAAGTAGTAAAGTTAAAATTGAGAAGAAAATAGTTTTTTTTATTGATTTGATTGTGTCTTTTTTAGCTTCTTATGCATTTGCATCAGCTTATTGGTATAGAATTTTACAATTCACAAATTCAGTATCTTTCAACAAAAAAGACCCAATTTTAAATTTAGATATTTCTTTTTATATATTTAAATTACCGCTTATACAATCTATATATAGTGCACTTGTAAGCCTATTTATTTTATTAGGATTGATAACTCTTTTTACATACTTTATATTAAGTATGAAGGATAGATTTGTATCACGAAATTTTAAGAAAAATTTTGGTAAAATAAATATATTAGATAGTGGGCTTACTAGATTTGCAGGGAAACAATTGGCAGTTTTAGCTGCTCTTATAATATTGTGTATATCAATAGGGTATATTTTAAAGTGTATTAACCTTGTTTATAGCCAAAATGGAGTAGCATTTGGTGCAAGTTATACAGATGCTCATGTAAGTTTGTTGTTTTACAAAATTATTGCAGTAGCATCTTTTATTGCTGCTATAGTTATATTTATTAGTATAATTAGAGTTAAAATTAAACCTATAGTGGCATCTATAGTTGTAATAATAGTTTTAATTATAAGTGGAAATTTAATGGCTTTTGTGGTTCAAAATTTTGTAGTTAAATCCAATCAAAAAACTTTAGAAAGTCCATATATAAAATATAATATAGATTATACCCGTAGTGCATTTAATATTGATAATGTGGATGCTAGGTCTTTTCAAGTTAAGGATGATTTAACTTCAAAGAATATAGAAAATAATATGGATACGATAAATAATATAAGGATAAATTCTTTTGATCCTACACTTGAATTTTATAATCAAGTTCAAATTATAAGATATTATTATAACTTTAATAATATTGATATAGACAGATACAATATAAATGGGAAATTTAATCAAGTTTTTGTAGGTGCGAGAGAAATAAACAGCAAGGCAATAGATCCAAATACATGGCAAAATAGGCATCTTATATATACCCATGGTTATGGAATAGTTATGAACAAAGTTAATTCTGTAACTTCAGAAGGACAGCCTAACTTTGTCATAAAAGATATGCCACCTAACAATTCTACTGATATAAAAATTCAAAATCCAAGAATATATTTTGGTGAAAAAACGGATAACTATGCAGTAGTTAATACTAAAATAGGTGAATTTGATTATCCTAAAGGAAGTAATAATGCAACTAATATTTATAATGGAACAGATGGAATAAAATTAGGATTTCTAAATAGATTATTATTTGCAATAAATCAGAAGGATTTAAATTTCTTATTATCCAGGGATATATCAAAAGAAAGTAAGATATTGATAAATAGAAATATAGTTGATAGAGTCAATAAAATAGCACCTTTTTTAAATTATGACTCAGATCCTTATATAGTTGCAAGTGGAGGAAAGTTATATTGGATATTAGATGGGTACACTGTTTCAAATAGATATCCTTTTTCACAACCTCAGAATGATGTAAATTATATGAGAAATTCTGTGAAGGTTACGATAGATGCTTTAAATGGAGACGTAAATTTTTATATAGTGGATAAAACTGATCCTATAATAAAAAGCTATGCAAAAATATTTCCTAACTTATTTAAAAATATGAATCAACTATCACCTGATATAGTTAAGCATTTTAAATATCCAAAGGATTTGTTTAATATTCAATGTAGTGTACTTGGAAAATATCATGTAACAGATCCAGGAGTATTTTATAGTGGAGAAGATTTGTGGGAAGTAGCTAAGAACCAAAAACATGTTAGTGGCGAAAAGAATCTAATGGAGTCTCCTTATGTTGTTATGAAACTTCCAGGTGCTAATAAAGAAGAAATGATATTGCTGCAATATTTTAATATGAGAGATAAAGACAATATGGTAGCTTTATTTGGAGCTAGGATGGATGGAAAAAACTATGGAAAGATGATTCTATATAAATTTCCTCCAGAGAAGACGATATATAGCCCGTACTTGTTTAAACAAAAATTAAATCAGGATACGACTATATCTACTCAATTGTCACTTTGGAATAAAGATGGGTCTAAGGTTCAATTTGGTGATACCATGATAGTTCCTATAAATAATTCTTTGGTTTATATAGAGCCTATGTATCTTAGAGCTAGTGGCAAAGATAGTATACCAGAGATGAAAAGAGTCGTAGTATCTTATGGTGATAAAATAATATTAGCTGAAAGTATAGATGATGCTTTGCAGCAGATATTTAACTATAAGCAAAATAATCAATCACAAGAAAATAGTGCTACTCAAAGTCAGCTGGTTCCTACTAGTAATGACAATCAGGAAAAGATGAAGCAGGCTAAGAGTTTGTACGAGAATGCATTAAATGCACAAAAAAATGGTGATTGGTCAGGATATGGAGATAATATTAAAAAACTTGGAGATATATTGAATTCACTAAGTAAATAGAATTTAATACAAGGTAGTAGAAACAGAGCTATTTTTAGATTATTAAAATAAAGATTTCTTTGAAGGGGAGATTAATATGGATTATGATGTGCTTATATTAGGAGGGGGAATAATAGGATGTGCAGTTTCCTATGAACTTTCAAAGTATAATTTAAATATAGCATTGATTGAAAAAGATTATGATATTGCTAATGATGTAGCACCTATAGATTATTCTATAGTATATGATGGATTGGAATGTGAAGATATATCATTATCAAAACTTGAATTTGCTGGCAGTAAGATTATGTCTGGCTTGGCATCTAAGTTTAATATTTTCTTTGAGAAGAAGGGATACTTACTGTTAGCAGATACTAAAGAAGGTGAGAAAAAGCTAATTTGTATGTATAATAAAGCTTTGAATAGGGGCATGGAAAACATACAGTTGTTAGATGGAGAAGAAGTACGGAAGATAGAGCCAAATTTAGGAAAAAATATAAAGAAAGCTATTTATTCTAAAAATACGGGGATTATATCACCTTATGATTTAGCTATTTCTTATGGTGAAATTGCTTGTGACAACGGGGTCAATTTTAAATTAGGGGAAGAAGTTTTGGATATAGAAAGTATATCCAAAGGTTTTAAGGTAGTGACTAATAAAAATAAATTCACATGTAATATGGTACTAAATACGACCCCGGGTAAAAATTATAGTATAGATAGAGAAAATAGGGTAAATCAAAATGTAAAATATTTAGAGTATTTTTCTGTAGAAAAAAAATTAAGCAAACCCTATAATAATATAATTTCTACAATAGGGGAGGGGGATAATAAAACATGTATTATCCCTGGAAAAGAAAATAAATTGTTAGTAGGATTAAAGAATAGTGAAAAAATAAGTTGTGAAGAGGGACTACAAAAAATAAGTGGTTTTATAAAAAACTTATCACAGGAAAATATTAATGATTTTTATAATTCACATTTTTATGATGATTTTTTAATTATAGACGATAGTTTAATTGATGAAGATTATATTAAAATAATAGGAAAACATTATGGGCAGGTTACAATGACACCTGCAATTGCAAATATAGTATGTAAGACAGTAGTAAACAAACTAAATTGCCGCTTGAAAAAGGATTTTGTGGATAAGAGGAGGGAATTCTATAAATTTAGAGAACTTTCTAATGAGGAAAGAAAAAAGATAATAAAACTAAATAGAAAATATGGGAAGGTTATATGTTATTGTAATAAGGTAACAGAGGGTGAAATAATAGATGCCATAAGTAGACCATTAGGGGCACGTACTATAGAAGGTATTAAGAGAAGGACTGGTGCAACTTTTGGAGATTGTAGAGGGACTAGGTGTCTTTATGAAGTGGCATCAATTCTTGCAAGGGAGACTAATAAAAAAATTACGGATATAGTTAAAGATTCTAAAAATTCCAATATCATGGTAGGTAGAATAAAGGAGTTTGATAAAATGTAATTGGGGGAGTTAGAATTGATAAAGGAGAGAACAGGTACTAAATTTGATAGGCAATGTATAGCTAGTAAAGATAGAGAGGATATTGATGAAAATTTATATAGTGGAGAAGAAAATTTGAAATTAAAAGAAGATAATAGGTGTGATATATTTACTACTATAGTTAGAATAAAAGGGTGTAATTGCAATGTAGTGTCAGTAAAGAGTTCTAAGCCACTAGATAAAAGCCTGTGGCTTGAATGTTCAAAAGTTTTAGCTAGAATACATGTTGGAGCACCTATAAAAATTGGTGATATAATTTGCAAAAATATACTAAATACGAAGGTGGACATAATTTGTACTAAAAATGTTAATAAAATTACAAAATAATTTCAAATTTACCTTTATTATTTTTAATATCTTGGTTATAATAAGTAGTGGAAATATATTTAGTATATATATAAATTTAGCATTACAATAAAAAATATATATTTAATTAAAAATTAGCTGATGAAGAGGTTAGTAGCTTTAAAGTGATTTAAGAGAGTCAGTGTCTTGGTGTAAGCTGATATCATAATATTGTGAATCCACCTTGGAAGTACTGATAAAAACAGTTCGGTAATACCGTTATAAATTAGAGAGAATTAGCATTAACTTGTTAATTAAATAGGGTGGCAACACGGAGTCTTTCGTCCCTTTGGGGTACGTAAAGGCTCTTTTTATATTATAGGAAACTATATAGATGATTAGGGAGGATTTATAAAATATGTTAGATTTAAAAAGAATAAGAAACAATCCAGAGGAAGTAAAAAAACAACTTTCAAATAGAGGAGAAGATTTTGATCCAGCAACTATTGATGAAGTAATAGCTTTAGATGAGAAGAGAAGAAAAACTCTAGTTGAAGTAGAAGCTTTAAAGAATAAAAGAAATCAAGATTCAGCTCAGATAGCTAAAATGAAAAGAAATGGTGAAAATGCAGATGATTTAGTTGGTGAAATGAAACATGTATCAGATAATATAAAACAGTATGATACTGAATTATCAGAATTAAATGGAAAAATAGAGTATATAATGCTTAGGATACCTAATATTCCTAATCCTGCAGTTCCAGAAGGAAAATCAGACGAAGACAATGTAGAAATTAGAAAATGGTCAGAGCCTACTAAGTTTGATTTTAAACCTAAAGCTCATTGGGATATAGGTACAGATCTTGATATACTTGACTTTGAAAGAGGTGGAAAGGTATCAGGTTCTAGATTTACATTTTACAAGGGGTTAGGAGCTAAACTTGAAAGAGCTATAATAACTTATTATTTAGATTTTCATACAGAAAAGCATGGATATACAGAAATATTACCTCCTTATATGGTAAATAGGACTAGTATGACTGGTACAGGCCAGCTTCCTAAATTTGAAGAAGATGCTTTTAGGATATCAAATAATGATTACTTTTTAATTCCAACTGCAGAAGTACCAGTAACTAATTTTCATAGAGATGAGGTTCTAAAAGGAGAAGATTTGCCATTAAAATATGTCGCATATAGTGCATGTTTTAGAGCGGAGGCAGGATCAGCAGGAAGAGATACAAGAGGAATAATAAGACAACATCAATTTAACAAAGTTGAAATGGTTAAATTCACAAGACCTGAAGAATCTTATGATGAGCTTGAAAAACTCACTAATGATGCGGAAGATGTACTTAAAGGACTGAAAATTCCATATAGAGTAGTTAGAATATGTAAGGGAGACCTAGGCTTTACTGCAGCACTTAAGTATGATATAGAGGTTTGGATGCCAAGTTACAATAGATATGTAGAAATATCAAGCTGCAGTAATTTTGAGGATTTCCAAGCAAGACGTGCTAATATAAAATATAAGGAAACTCCAAAAGACAAACCAAAGTATGTGCATACTTTAAATGGATCAGGAGTTGCTATAGGAAGAACAGTTGCAGCTATCCTAGAAAACTATCAGAAAGAAGATGGAAGTGTTATAATTCCTGAAATATTAAGACCATATATGGGTGGAAAAGAAGTAATAAAATAAAATTATATTATAAAATAAGATATTGTGAAAGTATTTTGGGCATATTGAGAGATATAATGAAATAATTCATTATATCTCCTTTAGTATACTAAATACAGAGAAAATTATATGAATTGTCAGGCTTATTTTAGATAAAAAGTAGTTATATTGAATTTTTTATATAAAAATTCAATATAAAAGATAAAAAAATGTTGACATATATATAGACTGTTGTTATAATAATACTTGTCATGTTGGTCTAGGAAAGATGGTCGAGTTGGTTTAAGGCACCGGTCTTGAAAACCGGCGTACGGGTGACCGTACCAAGGGTTCGAATCCCTTTCTTTCCGCCATATAATAATTATATTTAAACGTAGGGCATGGAGAAATACTCAAGTGGCTGAAGAGGCGCCCCTGCTAAGGGCGTAGATCGGGTAACCGGTGCGAGGGTTCAAATCCCTCTTTCTCCGCCATTATGCATTTGATGATGGTTTAAATATAGTTACTTGAGGAAGTTATCCAGTAAAATGGTTACTTCTTTTTTTATTTACTAAGATAGGTATATAAATTTTAACTTGATATAGTAAATAGCCTTGATTTTAATTGGTATCTGTGTTAGTATAATACTGTTAATTTGCGTCAGTAGCTCAGTTGGATAGAGCAGTTGGCTACGAACCAGCGTGCCGGGGGTTCGACTCCTCTCTGACGCACCATAATCCATTCCAAACACTGACTTTCAGTGTTTTTTATTTTATCTAAAATCAGATAATTGTCCCCATTTTTACCCGTTATAGCTTTTTATAAAATAGCACAACTGTAACATAATTCGCAGAAAAATATATAAACATAAATAGAAAGACGTCCTATGGATGTGTAAGACGGATAAATATTTTAAATTGTCTGCTGTATTTATTGGCATTTTGATATTTTGTTTCCCAAAGTTACGAATCTGTCACCTAAAAGTCACACAGATGTAATTTGAAGGTTCTATTATATAGGTAAACCACATTACTTCACAGCATCGGTGGCGTAGACGTGCCCACAAGAGGAAATGTGTATTTGGGCGGGCAGAATGTATATGCCCAAAGCAATGAAAAACTTGCCATCTTCCTCAGAGAAAAGGTTGTTTAGTGTGCTCTTTATAGTATTCATTACAATGATGTATGCTACTTGTAAAATAAAAAAAGAAAATATCATTGATGCTCTTAGGGATGACATGACTTAATTCAAAACTAATATTAACTTAATAGAAAAAATCAAAAAACATCTGCGTTCTAATTGTCCTAAGGACGATTTTGACGTAGATGATATTGAGAAGAGGTGGTATGAATGTCTTTAATAATGCTTGGTTGTATTTTAATGCTAATCCTTGTTATCAGCATGTTGTATGAACCAAGAAGTTTCTGGAATGCACTGCTGATGATGATGGCAATTGGCATTTTTCTTCTTGGATTTGGCTCTGCACCAGGAATTCGGGGAATGATTCTTGGAATTTTAACGTTACTTTTAATACCATTGATTTTTGTTGTTACTGCCATCTTTCTGATTGTGAATGGTTTTGAGATGATGAAAAAAGAGGGACGACGTTTGCAGAATGTTCTATCTTTATTGACGGGAATAGCCATGATCCTGGGAAGTATATTAACCATTGCTGGAATATATTTTCTTCAGGATGATTCGGTGATGAGGACGATATTCTCACTGGTGTTGATTTTGGAGCTATATATTGCCTTTACGTTTGCTTCCCTATTGATCTATTCGTTGATTTACACCTGTTTACCGAAACGACTGAATTGTAATTATATTATCGTCCATGGATGTGGCCTGATAGGCGGAGAAAGAGTATCTCCGCTGCTGAAAGGCAGAGTTGACAAAGCGGTTCGTATTTACCATAAATGCAGGCAGCATCCGAAGGTTGTGGTATCAGGCGGTAAGGGAGCCGATGAGAAGATATCGGAAGCGGCAGCAATGAAAAATTATCTTGTAGAAACCGGATTTCCGGAAGAGGATATCATTTTGGAGGAACAGTCTAAGACTACCTTTGAAAATCTTAAAAATGTAAGAGATATGCTTGATGTGAATGGTGTGAAGCACCGCTATATATTTGTAACGAACAATTATCATGTTTTTCGAACAAGTCTCTATGCAAAAAAGCTGAAGATAAGGGCGAGCGGTGTTGGATGTGTAACAGCGGCTTATTACTGGCCAAGCGCCTTTATCCGTGAATATATAGCCATTATGTTCAGGTATAAATGGATATTTGCGGCGATTGTACTGTTGTGGGGGATGGTGGTTGCAAAAATTTATTACTAATGTGCTTTGTGATGACATAATTTGATTTAAAATACAGAATCCATTCTACACAAGTAATGTAAATTACAAAGAAATGCTCATCTACAGTTAATAAAAAATCTGTAGCTGTGGGCAGTTAATGTTTTGAGGTCCAAGTATGACCATACGGCGGTTTTGAAATATTAAGTTCAACATCTAAGCCTTATTAATCTAAGCCTTAGCTGAGCTTGCTACTAAAGCAAGCACCTTCTTCATATCAAGCTCTTTTTAATCTCTAATAAATAGTTTTTTCTTATTATGAGAAAATACATAATTTGAACAATTAGCATAATCCCTATTACCTGAAATGCCGGTACAGTTATTTTGATTTGAAAAGCATTTAATGCATTAATAGCAAAAATAAAATGTACCACAGCAACTGTATATGGTAATAAAAATAGTACTCCTATTTCAATGTTTAATACCTTTTTTATTTCCTTATAGGTTAAACCTATTTTATTTAACTGCTTATACTTACTCTTATCCTCTATAATATCCATATAGCACTTGTTATACAAAAAACTAGCTGTTGTTACAAAGAAAATAAGTCCTATAAATATTGCACTAAAAAAAATTACACTATAGGCTATTTTAGTCGTTTCTAATATATGAGCTTTCAGAAAACTTTTACAAATTTTATCCATGTTGTCTTCACTAAATTTATTTTCATATCCATTACATATATTCAAGGTATCCTTATAATTCTTTACATTAAATGTACTAAAGTAAACTTTACTGCCATTTATCCTTTCATATACATTATCTTTAACTACATACACATCTCCATAAAATGCTGGCATTATTCGCTTATTAATTTTTTTTGCAACTTGTATTTCTGTATTGTTTAAAACAACGTTTTTTTCTTTGTACGCTGTGGAATCGGTTATCATTATTGCCTCATTTTTATTAAACCCAACAGTATTTAAATCTAGTGTTGATGCTAATTCTTTATAAGTGTCTTCTTTAATTACAGCTACCTTATCCTCTGCCCCATAGATGATAAGCTTCAGTTCACTATTAGCTTTAGTATATTCTATGTCTTTATTTTTAAGAGAAGTTTCTATGAAATTGCCCTTTAAATCAATCTTATTTTTATTATTATAAATGTCCGATAAGAAGAATGCCTGTGGAAAATCCCTATTTATCTGGTTCTCCTTATCTCTCCAATAAGCATACACTGACCCTACTGCTGAAAGAGCAACCGTTGTGGTTATTGTAATTAAGAAAAACATCCTTGTATTATCTTTTATTCTATATAATAAATTTGATACCCATAATACTGTAGTTTTTTTCATATATAACCTTCTATTCTTTTTCATAAGCTTTATTATAAAGGTAATTAGCTCTGCAAATAGAAGATAAGTTGCTATAATAACCATTACTGTTACGGGAATTATTCTATAAGCTATATTCTTTTCACTGCTTGTAATTGACATATAATATCCTACTGTGAGTAATACTACACATAAAATCACAAGAATAATAGATGTTCTAGGTTCAGCTTTTGGCTTTTTAGTTCCTTTAAGCAATTTTAAAACCATATCTTCTTTTATTATAAAAGAACAGAATATTGAAATTATTATTCCAATCATTATAAATCCAATAAAAGTAATAATCATAGCTTTAAAGGGAATGTAAAAGCCAAGTGCATTAACTCCCAATAACTTTCCACTAACTGCTAAAAGTATCTTTGAAAAAACTATTCCAAGTATTATACCAACTACTCCTGATAATGAAGTAATAATTATATTTTCAATGCTTATCATCCTCTGTATTTGTCTTTTTGATGCTCCTATGATGTAAAGTATTCCAAATTCTTTATATCTGCTTTTTAAAAAAATACTTACAGAATAAAAGACGAAGAAACATAAAAACAAGTATGCAATGACTATTGTAATATGAAGTGCATTTCTCATATGCTCAGGTAATTTAAGCACCACAAACTTTGGATGAAATATAATCATTGTAAAAGAAAACAACAGTGCTGCTGATATGCTGCTACTTAAGAAATATGCAAAATATGCTTTTACATTTCTATATACATTTTTAGTGGCAAACTCTCTAAAATTCATTAGTTTCCACCTCCAAGCAGAGCAAGCACATCAATGATTTCTTGATAAAACTTGGTTCTACTGTCTCCCTTATAAATTTCATTATATATAGTTCCATCTTTTATAAATAGAATTCTGCTGCAGTAACTTGCAGATAGTGGATCATGTGTTACCATCATTGTAGTTACCTTTTCTTCTCTATTTATTTTTTCAAATAGCTCCATCACGACTTTAGCAGCCTTTGAATCCAAATTGCCTGTTGGCTCATCTGCCAATAATAATGTAGGTTTATGTATTAATGCTCTTGCAATAGCCGTTCTTTGTGCCTGCCCACCCGATATTTCAAAGCTTCTTTTATTAACTATGCTTTCTATTCCCAGTATTTTTGATATTCTATTAAGTTCATTATCCTGATCTTTAACAGGTGCTCCATCTAATGTAAGGGGCAGCACTATATTTTCTCCTACAGTTAGGGTATCTAACAAATTAAAATCTTGAAATACAAAGCCTAATTCCCTTCTTCTAAATAATGCTAAAGCATCTCCCTTAAGCTTCAAAGGATTTTTATCTTTTATTCTTATCTCACCTGAAGTTGGTTTATCTACTGTTGAAACCATATTTAGAAGAGTAGTTTTTCCACTTCCCGAGGGTCCCATTATACCTACAAATTCCCCTTCTTCTATATTAAAACTTATATTATCTAAAGCATTAAATGTCACCTTTTTACCGTATATCTTGCTTAAATTCATAACCTCTAAAACTTTCATCTTCTATCACCCCTTTTATGCTGTTAAAACAATAACCTTAGTTAATACTAATACCCCAAGCAAAACACCTGCTGCAATTCTATAAACTGCAAAAACTTTCATTGGCTTCTTTTTTAAGTAGTCAACAAACTTCTTCATAACAACTAACGCTACTATAAATGCCACAATAAATCCAATTACTAGTGAAACCCATAAAGTTGGTGTCATTATAGCATAATTAAATTCAAATAAGTCCTTTACTGTTGCCCCTATCATAGCTGGAATGGCCATAAAAAATGAGAATTCTGCTGCTATTGAGGTTGATAACCCTGCAATCCATCCACCCATTATTGTGGAAGCACTTCTTGACATTCCAGGCCACATAGAAAGAAGTTGAAATAAACCAATCGTAAAAGCCTGAACATATGTTATTCTATCTATACTTTCTATTTTATGCTTTTTATTTCTGAATCTGTTTTCGATTACTAAAAGCAATATTCCTCCAACTATAAATCCAACTATTACAGCCTCTGGTATAAACTTTGATTTTATTTTACTGTAAAACAGCACCCCTGCAATGCCCATTGGAATAGATGATACAATGACATTTATCCCAAATCTAAGGCCTGTCTTCCCTTCTCTTCCCTTAGTAAATATAAATTTGAAAAATTCTATTATACTATCCTTAATCTTTTTAAAGTACAAAACAACTACTGCCATTATTGCTCCAAGTTGAATTACAACTTCAAACATCTTTGCAAATTCTCCTTGAAAATGAATTGCCCATCCAATTAGTATCATATGACCTGTGGAGGATACTGGTATAAATTCAGTTATTCCCTCCACAATTGCTATTATAATTGCTTTCAATATAAATACTATATCCATGTCTTAACACTCCTTACGAATTACTTATTACTTGTATATAGTTTATAATAACAATTTGTAATCTGATATCTTCAAAGCTTACAGGAATGTGACAACCATGTAAGATTTCATAATTCAAATAAAAATAGCAAACAAATAGTCAACCTATTCATTTGCTACCTATTAAACATTATTGTAACCTTTGTTCCCTCACTAATTTTTGACTCTATTTCTATTTCATGCCCTAAATTTTTGCATACTTCTTTGGCTATATATAATCCCATACCTGTAGATTCTCCAAATTTTCGCCCATTCTCTCCTGTAAAGAAGGGATCAAATACTCTCTTAATATCTTTATCTGGTATTCCCACTCCTCCATCAATAACACTTAATTTAATTTTCTTTTCTTCTTCATAAGCTTTTATAATTACTTCTTTTCCCTTACCTTTTGAATACTTTACACCATTAATAATAAGCTGACCTAATACAAACTTTAGCCACTTCTTATCACTATATACTTTTATATTCTCATCAATTTCTACTTTAGGTATTATTCTATTTCTTATAAAAGTCTTCTTTTCTTCATTTACCACATCAAAAACTAAGTTCTTTAAAGCAATTTGCCGAGCTAAAAAATCCTTTTTAAAAGAATCTATCCTGGCATAGTGCATTGCCATATTCAAGCCTTTATTTAACTTGCTGATTTCCTCTTCCATACTCAAAGCCTTTTCTTCTCCTTGATATTCTTGAAGCTGCAGCTGCATTATCGAAAGAGGCGTCTTCATCTGATGTACCCATTGATTTATAAAAGTTAAATGTTCATTATGAAGCTTGTTACATTTTTGTATTTCAACTTCATATAAATTATGCTGTTCCTTTAATAGATTAGAAATATCCCGGCTCAAATCTGAGCTTCCAAGCTCAAGAAAGGCATCATTTAGTGAGGTTGCTCCATTCTTTAAAACTCTGTATAATTGCCTGTTTTGATAATATCTAAAAGATAAAAAACACATTAAAATAAATGTATTAAAGATTATTATATAAATACTTTCATTAACTTCTATAAACCTCATAATATTAGAATATATAATTGTAAGTGCCAAACTCAATAAATATATAAAAATATAGCCTTTATTATATTTTAAAAATAATTTCATCTAATTCACACTACCAGGTTTTATTTAGCCTGTAACCTGCTCCCCTTATAGTTTCTATAGCTCCGTCTATACCTAAACTCTGCAGCCTTTTTCTTATCCTGCTGATGTTTACACTTAAAGTATTTTCCTCCACAAACTCAATATCATCCCATATCTGTTCTAAAAGAAAATCTCTACTTACTACCTTAGGATACTTTTTCATAAGGAATTCTAGAAGTATGCCTTCCCTTTTAGTAATAATTAATCTTTTATCCTTAAATTCAACTTCCAGCCTTTCTGGATAGAACTTAAGACCATCAACTTCAACTATTTTTTCCTCAATCTTAGGTGCATAATCACCATAGGCTCTTCTTATATGACTTTTTATTTTTGCAATAACAACATCATAGTAAAAAGGCTTAATTATATAATCATCGCCTCCACTATCTAATGCCATAACCTGATCCATCCCGCTATCTCTTGCAGATATAAATATTATAGGAATTTTTGATTGCTGTCTTATCTTTTTGCACCAATAAAATCCATCATATTTTGGTAAATTAACATCCAGAAGTACTAAATCTGGGCTATATTCATTAAATTCTTTCATTATATCCTCAAAATTTTCTGCCGCTGTTACTTCAAAACCATATTTGTCTATGTGTCCTTTTAATAAAGTACTTATTGATATGTCATCTTCTATAATGTATATTTTGTATTTCATATTATTTTCTCCCTACCCTAGATTTATTCCCATTTTAACACAATTAGTTTCTTTTTTTAAGATTCTATTGCTTGCTCTTGGGGAACATAACAAGTACCTGATCCCTTTGTGAGGACAACGATCAAATTCCATCTGAACCTAAGAATCACTTGATCTCTTCTATTTCTTCATCTTTCTATTCGTTTCTCAAAGTGACGAATCTCTCACCCTAAAGTCACAGAGATGTAAGCTGAAGGTTCTATTATATAGATAAAACATGAAAAAGGGGTGTAACATCATTTATGAAAATCAGTATCAAAAACGTGAGTATGACATACAAAACGGGAAAAAAGGCACTAAGTAACATAAACTTAGAAGTTAACAGCCCGAATTTTATAGGACTTTTGGGTCCCAATGGTGCTGGAAAAAGTACCTTTATGAAACTATTGATATCGAAGATAATACCGACAGCCGGTGAAATAATTGTTGATGGTAAACCAATCCAAAAGTACGAAAAAGAACTCAGAAAGCAGCTCGGGTATTTGCCCCAAAGCTTTGGTTTATATGATGAATTAACAGTTTATGAGTTTTTAGATTACATGTGTGCATTAAAAGAAATTAAAAACAACGTGAAAGGTATTATTGGGCAAGCTATTGAAAAGACTGATTTGCAAGAAAAAAGAAATTTTAAAATTAAAACTCTTTCTGGTGGTCAGAGGCAGCGTGTTGGTATAGCACAAGTATTACTTGGAAATCCTGAACTTATAATTTTAGATGAACCTACAGTTGGACTTGATCCAGAAGAAAGAATTAATTTCAGAAATGTATTTTCACAGACTGCAAATGACAAGATAGTGTTACTTTCTACTCACATCATCGATGATATACAAGCCATTTGCAATAGAATTATAATCATTAATAACGGTACGATTTTATTTGACGGAACTTCGCCGGATTTAATAAAAGCTGTACACGGACATGTTGGTTTTGTTGAGGAAAAAGATAACGAGACTTTAGAAAAAAGAATTGGAGGTAAGTACAAAATCACATCCAAATTGTTTACCGGCAATGGTATATCCTGTCGTGTTATTGGCAAAGAAATAGAAAGCTCTATTTCACTTATAGAGCCTACCCTGGAAGATGCGTATACATACGTCATACACAATGGGGGTGTTCATTAAATGAGAAATGCATTTTTTGCCTATGAAACAAAGCGGATTCTGAAGTCCAGATTTACTCAAATAATAATCTTACTAACTTCAGTTTCTCCTCTGATTGGTGCACTGCTCTCAACCTACATTAGCGAAGATATTAGCAATTTGATATTTGGAATAAATAGCTCTACTCTTTTATCTCAAACGATACTTTTTCCCGCAAAGGTAGGAGCAGTACTTGTAGCTTTTGCTTTTACTGCACTAACAGTTTTTGAGTTTGACAAAATACTTAGGTTTAGAGTCAATTATATAATTGAACCAATATCAAGTCCTATAAAGATACATTTAACCAAAATTACAGGCTTAATGTGTGCCGGTCTTATTTCAACGGTCTGTTCAATGATAATTATGATTCCCAATTATATATTTAAAGTGGGTAGTCTAACTAGTTTTAGTTATTTTTTGCTCAGTTACTCCATAATAATTTTTGGATCGATTTTGCTAACAATTCTTATTACCGCAGGATTTTATCTTATATTTAGGAACGTTAATATAACCTGCATTATTATGATTTTAGCGGTACTCTTTAGTTTTTTGGCAGGAAATATCAATTATCAATATATGTGGGTTCAGACAGGTGCTAGTGGACTTTCCTCAAATTTCGGAAGCGGGAATATTGTTTTGGGAATGCTCTGGAATAGGCTCTTTGGGTTATCGGTAGCTATGTCTATATTTTTATTTGGAATACTAAGCGATAGATGTTATGAAAAAGGACTATTTAAATCTCTCTTTAAAAACTGTAAAAAATATAAGCTCATACCAATTTGCTTTTTGGTTTCTCTTTTTGGGGTATTTTTGGTTTTTCAAAATGAACCAATTTTCAAACCAATTTCGCTTACGGATGTTGCATCAGTATTAATTAGTGGTAAAAAAGAAACGCCTGTAAACGTAAGTGTCATAGGAACTTCAAATATGTTTGTAGATTTTAAGATAGAAAAAGATAAGAATTGTGCTAGCGGAGCTTATTTTGAGGAACTGCAAAATGGCACTGATAAGCCTCAAAATGTATATTTTGAATTAGCAGATGGTTACCACATTAGTGAAATCAAGTTAGGCAACAAAGGCATAAGTTGTATACAGGTTTCGCCCAAGATTTTGAGCAGCGCAAAACTTAACAACGTTTTTGAAATAAGCATTCCAAGAAACACTAAAACTAAATTAAGCATAAGGTATTCAGGTACACCGAAAGCCAAAAGTACAACTAAAGATTTTTCCCAAGGAATTAGCAAAAATTATGTAAGGTTAAATGGCACCACAGACATTGCACCTGTTGTTTGTGTTGAACAAAGTGATAGGATTATTGAAGGAACAATAAAAATGGACTCAAAGTTTACAGTCATAACTCAGGGAGAAAAAAATCGCAAAATTTCTGAACAGGATGGTTTTACTACTTGGAGTTTTTCTTGGAATAAACTAAGTGACTTATCTTTGACAGCCGGACGATATGGAATATTTGAAAGAAATGTAAGGGGTACAAATGTGGAGTTTTTCTATCCATTGGCTGCGAGAAAAGAATTTGAATCCAGAGGAAATGACACGCTTGATATATTCTCATTCTTTTCGGAAAAATTTGGGCTCCTAGGTAAAGATAATCTTAAAGTAGTTGTAACATCAGGAGTACAGGGCAAAGGTGGATTTCAAAACGGAAATATCTCTTATGTTTCCGAAGATTGTTTAAAGAAAAAATCCAATGTGGATTCACAGATAGCATCTTCTTCTGACACTTTTGCTTTGCTCACACATGAAATTGCTCATCAGTGGTGGGGCACTGGAATAAATGTCTCTAATGCAAACAGCCATAATCAAATAGATAAAAATCACGATGAATGGTCAGATGAGGCTTTTGCGGATTTTAGCACTTATTTATTCTTGAAAAACAAATTTGGAAAAGCCTATGCAGAAAATTTATTGCTTAAAAAATGGAAAGAAGCAACAAATGAATTAAATCGAAACTTTTATCGAAGAAATCCTGAATACATGAACAAATTATCAATGCTTCCGAAGTATTACGTCTCATTATTTTTAAGAGGTGGTAAAATTTATGGTTTGGGACCACTTGAAGTTTACAATATCTATAAGCACATTGGTGAAGAAAATTATTTTAATTCTATGAAAGTTATTTACAAAGAATATTACGATAAAAAAGATAAAAAACTATCTTTTTCTGAGTTTTTAAATATTACTGGTGTCACACAAGGAGGTAGCCGTCAATGGATATAAAAATTCTTAAATATGAGCTGAAAAGAATAATTTTTTCAAAAATATTTGTGATAACTTTTATAATTGCACTTTTTTTTTCAGTGATTGACCTCTATACAGAAATAATACAAGGTGTTTCTGGTACGGCACCTTTTTCCAAATGGAGTTATTGCAAGTTTTTGTGTGACATAAATACGATTATGTTATTAATTCTAATGTTTTCTTGTACAGGACTTTTTTCTAGAAACGAACAAAGAGTAAGAGAAATTACTTCATGTACATCTTTACCACAGAAAAAGTATCTGGCTACAAAAAGTTTTGCCATGTTTATTTCTTACTTAATTATTGCGGTATGCTGTATTTTGATAAGTTTGGTGTTTTACAAGACAACTTTTAACTTTACAGATTTTCAAAACTTTTTATTACCGATCTTAATAATACTACTTCCCACTTTTGTGTTTGTTTTTGGAATGAGTATGTTTTTAGGCAGCAAAAGCCAAATTTTGCTCTATTCTTGGATTCCAATTGTTTTGATTTTGTCACTTATGAGTTTTAATAGTACACCTTTTATTGATATTTTCGCCAAAGGGTATGTGACTTATATGCCTACAGTTCTACCCGTTGATAGTCTCGGTGAACCTATTTTTAGATTGTCTTTAGATTTTATAATGAGTAGGCTTACATTTACTCTAGTAGGAATGGTTTTATATGTGGCTTCATTTAAGAAGCTTTCTGGAAAACCTTAAAAAGTTAATATAAATCTACTAAGTAAAAAGCTAATTTTTGTGCGGCATTAAATTAGCTCTGCCGCACAGCAGAAATTAGAAAGTTTATATGTATGTACCCAAAATAATCTTGATGTTGTTTTATATCTAGTTTGTATATTTCCGTTAAAGGAAATATAATAAAATTATGGAGGTGCTATACGTGGATTATATAACAACAAAAGAAGCAGCTAGAAATTGGGGAATCACAGACAGAATGGTAGTGTACTATTGCTCTGCTGAGAGGATTAAGGGAGCTGAAAAAATGGGAAATACATGGCTTGTTCCTGCCCACGCTAAAAAACCAGCTGACGGACGATATAGGAACAGTAAAGTAAAGGATGGTGAAAATAAATGAAACGGATATTTTTGGTTGAGGACGATAAGACAATTGCCAGAAACCTTGTGCTTTTGCTCCGCTCGGAGGGATTTACAGTTACTCACGCATCTACGCGTAGTGATGCCCTTGACGCAATTGCTGGGAATAAATTTGACCTGGCGCTTATAGATATTTCTTTGCCTGATGGAAATGGCTTTACGGTTTGCACGGAAATCAAAGAAATGCAGGATGTCCCTGTTATTTTTCTGACGGCTTCCGGCGATGAGGCAAGTGTTGTTACCGGGCTAAACATGGGCGCCGACGACTATATAACTAAGCCTTTTCGTCCGCGTGAACTTATTGCACGAATTAGAAAAGCCCTGCGAAAAAGCGGTCGTTTTCCATCAACTTTTGAAATCTGCGGGCTTCATGTTGATATGGCAAGCGGTGTCGTGAAAAAGGACGACAGTGAAGTTTTTCTTTCAGCCTTAGAATACCGCTTGCTTCTGGTGTTTATTAACAATCCCAAAAGTATTATCACAAGGAGCAGGCTGCTTGACGAATTGTGGGATGCTGCGGGCGAGTTTGTTAATGATAATACATTGACCGTGTACATTAAACGCCTACGGGAGAAGATAGAGAACAATCCAGCAAGCCCGCAAATAATTCTGACCGTTCGCGGGACTGGATATAGATTGGGGGAGGGGTATGTTTCGAAATAGAGAGTTTAGAAAGTTTGCTATTTTGTTCTCTTTAATAGCTGCAGCCGCTGTTACGTTTGGATTTGCAATTAATGCGGCAGCTGGAATTCTTGCTATTGCTTCTGCTATCGCCTTTGGAATAGCGTTTTTTGCATTTACCAAAGCCCGATATAAAAGCATTGCGCAAATTTCAGATCAAATCGATATTGTACTTCATAATGCTGATCATCTGTATATTGGTGAATTAGATGAGGGTGAACTTTCCATTTTGCAAAGCGAGATAACAAAAATGACGCTGCGTATTCGCGAGCAAAATGATGCACTGAAAAAAGAAAAAGAACATCTTGCTGATTCGCTGGCTGACATAGCTCATCAACTCCGCACCCCTCTCACATCTGTAAACCTCATTCTATCATTATTAGAGAATAACCCTGACGAAAATGAACGGAAAGCATTGATACGGGAAACAAAGGAATTGTTTGTGCAGATGGATTGGCTGCTTACTTCCCTGCTAAAATTATCCCGCCTGGACGCAGGCATTGTGGCTTTTAAATGTGAACAGATAGATGTAAATACTTTGATAAGTGCTGCGATTCACCCACTTTTGATCCAAGTGGAACTGCACGATATTTCTTTGCAAATAGACGTGCCGAAAGGGATAATCATTCAGGGCGATTTTGGTTGGCTTTCGGAAGCAATTCAAAACATCATCAAAAATTGTATGGAAAGTGTAGGCGATGACGGGAAGATTGAGATTATTGGAATGGATAACCCATTGTTTACCGAGATCACAATTCATGATAGCGGCGCGGGCTTTGAAAAAGAAGATTTACCATGCCTGTTTGACAGGTTCTATCGTGGAAAAAACTCAAATGCCACAGGATACGGGATTGGACTCGCTCTCTGCAAGATGATTATAACACGGCAGGGTGGGACGATTACCGCCAAAAATCACCTGCAGGGCGGCGCAATATTTGACCTTCGTTTCCCAAAGTGACGAATCTCTCACTTTAAAGTCACAGAGATGTAAGTTGAGAGTTCTACTATATAGGTAAAACATGAAAAGGGAGGCTCATATAATGGAGTTTTTAAAAATTGAGAATTTATGCAAGGTCTACGGCACTGGTGAAAGTCAGGTTACTGCGCTTGACCATGTTTCGCTTACAATAGAAAAAGGAGGATTTACTTCAATTATCGGTTCCTCCGGCTCTGGAAAGTCCACTCTGCTGCATGCTATTGCTGGTGTGGATGTGCCAACAAGCGGAAAGATATATTTAGAGGGTCAGGATGTATATGCCCAGAACAATGAAAAACTTGCTATCTTCCGCAGGCGCCAGGTTGGACTGATTTACCAATTTCACAACCTTATTCCAACTCTGAATGTGGTGGAAAATATTACATTGCCTATATTGATGGACAAACGAAAGGTCAATAAGAAGAGGCTGAATGAATTGATGGAATTGCTTGGGCTAAAGGGACGAGAAACACATTTACCAAATCAGCTTTCAGGCGGTCAGCAGCAGCGTGTTTCCATAGGGCGTGCTTTGATGAACGCTCCGGCGGTAATGCTTGCCGACGAGCCAACAGGTAGTTTGGACAGCCGAAATGGACATGAAATTATAAAGTTGCTTAAAGAAAGCAATAAAAAATACAATCAGACACTTATCGTTGTTACACATGACGAAGATATTGCCCTGCAAGCAGATCGCATTATCGGTATATCGGACGGCAAAGTAGTGAGAGATGAGAAGGTGAGACCATGAACATTTTCAATAAAGTTACACTTCAAAGCATGAAAAAAAGCCGTACACGAACGATTGTAACGGTGATCGGAGTTGTACTGTCCGCTGCCCTGATTACGGCAGTTGTCACTTTTGGCGTTTCCCTGATGAACTATATGGCAAACGGTGAGGCTCACAAATATGGCGGCTGGCACATCAAATTTGAGGATGTGGATTCTTCTTTCGCAGCGAAGCAGGCAAGTAACAACAAAGTTGCAAATACCACATCATTTGAAAATATCGGCTACGCAAAGCTTAACGGTGGAAAAATTCATGACAAACCGTATTTTTTTATTGCCGGATTCAGCAAGAAAACATTTAATGACCTCCCTCTCACATTGTGTGCCGGCAGGTTGCCAAAAAACAACAGAGAGATTGTTGTTCCTGAGAGAGTTGTAATAAAAGATGGCGTTAAGTTACGTGTGGGTGACACGCTTACCCTTGCTGTTGGAAACCGAATGAGTGGGAACAAAAATTTTGGTCAACACGACCCTTATATTTCAGGGAAAGAAACTCTTGTGCCAAAAACAGAGAAAACTTACACAGTAGTTGGTTTCTGCGAAACGCCCCACTTTGATGAAAATTCTGCGCCTGGATATACTGCAATTACAACTGCAGATGCAGCAGACACAGCAAACAATCTAAGCTTGTTTGTCACGCTAAAGAAACCGTTTGAGGCTCATACTTATGCAAAAAATACAGCTTCAGATCATGCTTACATCTTTAATAGTGATGTGCTGCGTTTCATTGGTCTTTCAAATGATCCAGGCGATAAGGTGTTCAATGCATTTTTGTACTCAGCCGGTGCCATAGTAGTCATCATCATTATGATTGGTTCTATTTTTCTGATTTATAATTCATTCAATATTTCCTTGAATGAGCGCACACACCAATTCGGGATTCTCTCATCTGTGGGAGCCACCCCAAGACAACTGCGTCATTCAGTGCTGTTTGAAGGACTTTGTATCGGTGCTATTGGTATCCCGATTGGAGTTATCATTGGCATAGTCAGCATCAAACTTGCGATTGGCATCGTCGCCAAAAACTTCGCAAACGTTCTTTTTGCCAATGTACCTTTGACCTTGACGGTGTCCGCTCCCGCAATCATTGCAGCAGTGGTGACCAGCATGATCACAATCCTGATTTCGGCAGATATTCCAGCTCGCAAGGCTGCCAATATGCCAGTTATGGAGTGTATTCGCCAGACGAATGATGTCAAAGTCGAATCAAAAGCTGTGAAAACGTCAAAACTTGTGGAGCGTATTTACGGCTTGGAGGGAACTCTTGCATTAAAGAACTTTAAGAGGAACAAAAAGCGCTACAGCAGCATTGTGCTGTCACTTGTTCTAAGCGTAGTGCTGTTTATATCGACCAGTTCCCTTGTAATAGATTTGAAACAGGCGTCGGCAGGTGCAAAAGAGGTTACTAATAGTGATGTCGGTTTTGGCACACATGATATGAAAGACAGCGAAATGCTGCAGCTTTATAGCAAACTAAAAAACGTCGATGATGTTGACGAAAGCTCGTATCAAGTTGTTATGAACTATTTCTGTGCTGCCAAGGGCAGTGATCTTTCAGACGCTTACAAGAAATCGGAAAGTTCACATTCGCCGAAGGAAACGATGAATTTACCAATGCAAATACAGTTTTTAGATGACAGTACATATCTGAAGGTTGTCAAAAGTTTAGGTTTGCCTACAGATAAATATACCGGACAAAATGCGAAATTAATCGGCGTCGCCAAAGTGGACAGCCACGACAATCAGAAAACGGCCAGCCAAATTCCAAATGTGTTCAAGAGTTCTGCCACCAATTTTACCATTTTTCCCAAAACAAATGGCAAACCGGAGATGAAACAGGGATATAATGTAAGTATTACATTTATGAACAATTTTGTGCCGCTTGATACACCTCCTATCTTAACAGACACAAAACAAAAATCAGATGGAATTTATGTGACTGCCCCATATTCACTCAAGGAAAAGTTTAATGCCACTGGTGCTCCTGCAGATATTATAACTAAGGGCATGACATTTCAGTCAAAGAATCCATCGAAGTCATCGGATAAAATGAAAGAGATAGTTCAGGATATGGGAATTACAACCCCGTACATCCTTTTGAATATGTCTGGAATGCTTGATCAGAGCCGCAATATGATATTCATTGCCGATGTGTTCTCTTATGCTTTTATAATTATGATTTCGCTGATTGCAGTTGCCAATGTGTTCAACACAATTTCCACGAACATCAAGATGCGCAGACGTGAGCTTGCCATGCTTCGCTCTGTAGGAATGTCCGACCACGATTTCCAAAAGATGATGAATTTCGAGTGTGTCTTTTATGGCATGAAGGCGCTGGTCATTGGGCTTCCCCTGGCAATCATATTCTCATGGTTCATGCACAAAGAAATGAACGGCAGCGAAATGGGAAGTTTTGTGATGCCGTGGGCCAGTATCGGAATTAGCATATTTGGTGTGCTATTTATAGTGTTCATTACAATGCTGTATTCTATTAGAAAGATAAAGAAAGAAAATATTATTGATGCACTTCGGGATGATATGGATTGATTCAAAGCTGATATTGATATTGAAAATATTGAAAATACGGAGGTGGTATTAAAGTCACCAGTTTTAAGGATACGGCGTTATCTTATGAGATATCGCCGTGTTTATTTTGTATCAACATAGGGTTTGTACTTATGAAATACAATTCCATAAGTACCTGTATAGAATATTCTATGCCATATAAGTATAAATAAATTAGATTGGAGTGGTTTTATGAAAATTAAGCAGAATTTTAAATCGCTTTAAATCTGATGAACTAATCATTAAAGAAAAATGTTCCAGTGATGGACGTTTGAATTTTCTTAAATTGACCGAGTCAATGGATAATACTACATGGACAAATCATTTGGTTAAAGAAGAACGCTGGGATTTATATATATAACTAAAATTTAACATTAAAAATTGAGTAATTTGCTGAAACACTGTAAAATTTTTCAAAGTAATACGGTGTTTCAGCAAATTAATTTAAATAGCATTATTAGTGCTGATAAGACTTAATTCAAATTAACAGCATCAATTTCTTCTTTTGCCTTTAATAATAATTCAACTGCCAGTTTGTTTTTTTCATCAGTAGCTCGGAAAGTTGGAATACTTATGCTGATGGCTGCGGTTGTTTTTCCTTTTGAGGTCAGGGGAACAGCGTAGCAGCGTAAAAATTCTGTTACTTCCTCAACCTCCTTTGCAACATGAGTTTCTCTAATCCTTTTTAATTCCACTTCTAAAACAGAAAAATCCGTTATAGTATTTTTGGTAATGGGTTTTAAGCCATCAGGATAAAGCGTTTTTATTTCTTCAATATTGTATTCGCTTAATAGGGCTTTCCCTAATGCTGTACAATAAGCGGGTATTCGTTTCCCTACATATGAAATAAGTCGAATATCAATATCTTTTATAGGATCTTCTTTTAATATATAAAGTACATTGTTTCCATCAAGAATGCCCATTTGACAGGTTTCATCGATATTACTGACAATGTTCTTCATTATTTTTTGTATAAAATCTAACATATTTTTATTTCGTGAATAGGATGCTCCGATACAAAAAGTGGAAATTCCTATTGAATACTTTAGAGAGCTTTTTTCAAGAGAAAGAAAATTACGTTCTAACATTGTCTGGATAATAGGATAAAGGGTGCTTTTTGGTACATCAATTGTTTCAGAAATCTCTGTTAATGTTAAGCCTTTAGGCTTGACTGACAAAAGATTTAATATATTTAGCACTCTTTCCGTTGGTTTATGTGCCATATTTACAACCACCATTCAAATTTTTATAAAACTTTGTTATACAATAACAATTATAAATGCCTTGTTAGTAATATTCAATCTCCATTTACACATATAAAAATAAATATTTCTATAAAAGCACTTCAATTAAAATATCAAGAAAAATGTCTCTATTTTTTTAATTCTACAATAATGCCCAAATATTACCTTGACATGACAAAAAATTGTGATATTATTTAACTATAATATTCGTATAAACAAATAAGATTTGTATATACGAAAGAATGAGAGGAGGAGCAATTTCATAAGTCATTAAGGTATCACTAAAAATTTTAAATTATTACTTAAGTATGCATAAAAGCTTTGACTATTTTTGTGAATTATTAAGTAGTTAAACTAATTATTTAGAATACATGTAAACAATTACAAATTAGACTTTGAATTTAGTTAATTATTACTAAGGGGGAAAACATATATGAAAAAAGCTAGATTTATAACACCTGTTGTTACTGCATTCGATGCTAATGGAAACTTAGATATCCAGGCAAATAAAAACATTTATGACTATCTTATAAACGCAGGTATAGATGGTTTGCTTATTATGGGAAGCTCAGGTGAGTTCTATGCCATGTCTACTGAACAAAGGAAGGAATTAATTGATCTTGTTACTTCCTATGTAAATAAAAGGACAAAGGTTATTATTGGAACAGGCTGTATGACAATAGAAGATACAATTGAACTTTCCAATTATGCCATTGATGCTGGAGCAGATGATATTATCATTATTAGTCCATATTATTTTAGTCTAACAGATGAAAGTTTGGAATTTTACTATGGAAAGGTGGCTGAATCTGTAAAAGGTAATATTTATTTATATAATTACCCTGACAGAACAGGACATGATTTATCGCCAGAATTAACACTTAATTTACTGAGAAAGCACAGCAACATTGTTGGTTATAAAGATACAGTATCTGAAATGGGACATACTAGAAAATTAATCCAAACTGTACAGAATGAGTTCCCTGATTTTGAGATATTCTCAGGGTTTGATGAAAACTTTGTTCGTAATATTTTTTCTGGTGGAAGCGGGTGTATTAGCGCACTTTCCAATCTTTATCCGGAGATTTTTGTAGATTGGGTAAAAGCAGTTAATGAGAAAAATATGGATAAAGCAGCTGAAATTCAGAATTCTGTTGATAAGTTAGCAGAATTATATGAAGTTAGTAAATGCTTTATTCCAATTGTAAAAAAAGCCATGATGTTAAAAGGTATTGATATTAAAGACTACTGCAAAACTCCTCTTCTTCAAGCTAATGAAGAACAAACCAATTCAATTAAAAAGCTTATGAAAGAGATCAATCATATAATATCAAAATAATCTAATGCAGTTTTTTAAAAGTTGCTATATAAAAAGTTGCTATATAAAAAGATTTTTAAATCATAGAGAGGAATGGTTATTATGTCGTTAAAATCAATTTATGGTGAAGAAGACTCATCTTTATATGAAATTCATACTCATGCAGAAGGACCAAAAGGTTCACTTCCACTTACTCCAGAATTGCTAAAAGATTCACCTAGTGGAAATATATTCGGAATGACTTTAAATGCTGGTATGGGATGGGAACCATCTGAACTCCTTGGTGGCGACGTGTTAATACTTAGTAATCAAGGAGGAATTCGTGATAATGATGGTACTCCAATTGCTGTAGGGTTACATACAGGTCACTTTGAATTAGGATTACAAATGAGAGCAGCAGCTGAAGAAATAAAGAAACTTGGAGGTGTTCCTTATGCTGCATATGTAACAGATCCATGTGACGGGCGCAGCCAGGGTACAACTGGAATGTTTGATTCTCTACCTTATCGTAATGATTCGGCAATAGTATGCCGTCGTTTAATTCGTTCATTGCCAACACGTCGTGCAGTAATGGGAGTAGCTTCATGTGACAAAGGACTGCCTGCAATGATGATGGCACTAGCATCTATGCATGATTTGCCAACTGTTATTGTTCCTGGTGGTGCAACACTTAAAGCCGTAGAGGGTGAAGATGCAGGAACTGTTCAAACTATAGGAGTCAGATTTGCAAATAATGAACTTTCATTAGAAGATGCTTGCCGACGTGGATGCAATGCTTGTGCTTCTGCTGGTGGAGGATGTCAATTTTTAGGTACAGCTGGTACTTCTCAAGTTATTGCTGAAGCGCTTGGAATAGCATTGCCTCATTCTGCTTTAGCGCCTTCTGGTCAGCCAATATGGAAGGAAATTGCTAGACAATCAGCTAAAGCAGTTTGGGATATGGCAGACAATGAAATAACCACAAAGGATATTATTACAGATAAAGCAATTGAAAATGCCATGGTAGTTCATGCTGCTTTTGGAGGTTCAACAAACTTCCTTCTTCATCTTCCAGCAATTGCACATGCTGCTAATTGCAAAATTCCTACTGTGGAAGACTGGGCAAGAATTAATAAGAAAGTGCCTCGTTTAGTGAGTGTTCTTCCTATTGGACCAGTTAATTATCCAACAGTAAGTGCATTCTTAGCAGGTGGAGTTCCAGAAGTTATGCTTTATTTAAGAAAGCTTGGTCTGCTGCATGAAGATGTTCTTACTGTTACAGGAGAAACACTTGGAGATAACCTTGATTGGTGGGAAAAATCCGAAAGACGTGCCGAGTGTAGAAAACGTCTGCTTGAAGTGGATAAAATTAATCCTGATGAAATTATCATGAACCCAAGCCAGGCAAAAGAAAGAGGATTAACGTCAACAGTAACTTTTCCTGTAGGGAACATTGCACCTGAAGGTTCCGTAGTAAAATCAACAGCTATTGATCCATCAGTTATAAGTGACGATGGGGTATTTAGACATACTGGAAAAGCTAAAGTTTTTACATCCGAAAAAGCAGCTATTAAGGCACTTAAAGATGTGGGAAAGATCAAGGCTGGCGACATAATGATTGTGATGGGCGGAGGCCCAATGGGGACTGGAATGGAAGAAACATATCAGTTAACTTCTGCTTTAAAACATTTATCTTTTGGAAAGCATGTTTCTTTAATCACAGATGCACGTTTTTCTGGTGTTTCTACAGGGGCTTGTTTTGGACATGTAGGTCCTGAAGCATTAGCAGGAGGTCCTATCGGAAAATTAAGGGATGAAGATGTTATTGAGATTATAGTTGATACTAATAAACTCGAGGGATCAATTAATTTCATTGGAACTGAAGATAACAAACTTTCTTATGAAGAAGCAGCTAAAGTATTAGAATCACGTAAGCCTCATGAAGGTCTTGAACCTGATGAAGATCTTCCGGATGATACAAGATTGTGGGCAGCACTTCAATCCGTCAGCGGTGGAACCTGGAGAGGAAGCGTATATGATGTAGATAAAATTATTGAGGTTATTGAAGCTGGTAAGAAAGCGTTAACTAAAAAATAACAAATCTTTTATGTTTAAAAACTAGAGAGGTTAGGGGGAGTATATTATGCCATTACTAATGGTAGGGTTAGGTGTAGTATTCTTAATTATATTAATTTCTAAATTTAAATTAAACACATTTCTTTCACTGTTGATTGTTTCATTTGCTGTAGCCTTGGGGTTGGGGATACCACTTGGGAAAATTGTTTCAAGCATCGAAAACGGTATGGGTGGAACGCTCGGCCACATAGCTTTAATATTTGGACTTGGTGCCATGCTTGGTAGATTAGTTGCTGATTCAGGCGGAGCACACCGTATTGCTATGACTTTAATTAACAAGTTTGGTGTAAAACGAATTCAGTGGGCTGTTGTAGTTGCTTCATTTGTTGTTGGTATAGCAATGTTTTTTGAAGTAGGATTAGTTTTATTAATTCCAATTGTATTTTCTATTGCAAGAGAATTAAAAATTCCTCCAATATATTTAGGCATTCCTATGCTTGCTGCTTTATTAGTAACACACAGCTTTCTACCTCCACATCCAGGACCAACAGTAATAGCTGGAGCATATGGAGCAGACATTGGAACGGTTTTATTATATGGTATTATTGTAGCAATACCATGTGTTATTATGGCAGGACCAGTATTCACTAAAGTTGCTAAAAAAATTATACCAAGTGCTTTTGAAAAAACCGGAAATATTGAATCTTTAGGCAAACAAAAAACATTTAAAATGGAAGAAACACCTGGTTTTGGAATTAGTTTATTAACAGCAATGTTTCCTGTTATTTTGATGATGATTTCCACAATAATTTCAATGGTACAAAAAACAGCAGGAATTAAAGGAAATTCATTTTTTACTATTGTTAGTTTTATTGGTAATCCAGACACTGCAATGCTTATATCTTTAATAGTTGCAGTATATACAATGGGAATAGGAAGGAAAATTCCAATTAAACAAGTGGGAGCTTCCTGCTCAGCTGCAGCTGCATCAATTGGAATGATGATTTTAATTATTGGCGGCGGTGGTGCTTTTAAACAAGTACTTATTGATGGAGGCGTTGGTAAATATATAGCTACATTATTCAGTGGAAGTTCTATATCGCCTATACTACTTGCATGGGTAGTTGCAGCAATCTTACGTATTTCATTAGGGTCTGCAACTGTAGCGGCTTTATCAACATCAGGTTTAGTTATTCCAATGCTTGCTAGCTGTGGACATGTTAATTTGGCTCTAGTAACACTTGCAACTGGATGTGGAAGTGCAATAGCCTCTCATGTAAACGATGCAGGATTCTGGATGGTTAAAGAATACTTTGGTTTCAGTATGAAGGAAACATTTTCAACCTGGACTTTGTTATCAACCATTTTATCAGTAACAGGATTAATATGTATTTTGATATTGAATATGTTTGTTTAATACCTTACGTCCAATTTCATTAACTTAAGAATATTTAATAAAACTGAATACTAATAACACAAAACCCTTGAAATCTAAATCCTGTGATTCCAAGAGTTTTGCATTTAATCACATTTTGAACACCTAGAACATATTATAATTTCGTAAGACTATGAAAGAAAGGAACAATATGTATAATAATTATAAAAAGTATCCATGTGATGATTGCATTAATACACAAAAGTATAATGCTTATCCGTGTCCTTTGTATGACCCAAATTATTTGAGACAATTTAATGATCCATATATTCCTTTTGATGATGAAATTGAGGATGATTCAAGATTTGAATTTTCACAATTATCAAGGAGTGATGGATCAATTCAACTGAAGGATTATGGACCACAACCCTTTGTAGTTGACATTAATAAGGCAACTAAACAAAATAATGCTTTTCGTACTGTTTTATGGACAGGAAAACATCTGCAAGTTACATTAATGAGCATCAATGTTGGTGATGATATTGGTTTGGAAATTCATCCCAATGTTGATCAATTCATACGTATTGAAGAAGGACAGGGACTTGTTAAAATGGGAAAAAGTAAATATAATCTGAACTTTCAGAAAAAAGTATACGATGACTTTGCTATAATGATACCTGCTGGTACATGGCACAATGTTATCAATACAGGTGATAAAGCGCTTAAAGTATATTCTATTTATGCACCTCCTCAACATCCACGCAATACTGTTCATGTCACTAAAGCGGATGCAGAAGCTGCTGAAAAGGGTTAGTACTAATTACGTAAAAAAGTAAATAATTATTTTAACACCGTATTATTCAAAAGAATTTTACGGTGTTTTTTATATTTGTATTTTAAATATATTCTTGAATATGGTATAAAGAATAAATAAGAAAAAGTATGTCTCATGTCATAAGACAAAGTAAAGCACAAAAACACAGGAGTATATTCTCTAATTCTTATATAATTATTTTAAAAGGAGATGAGATCTTTGGAGACAATTAGGATGCTAAATAATACACTTGAATATATTGAAAACAATCTAGATATGGAACTTAATATAGAAGATATATCAAAGGTTGCATGCTCATCACGATATCACTTTCAACGTATGTTTTATGCATTAACAGGATTCACTGTAAGTCAATATATAAGAAATCGGAGGCTAACTCTTGCTGCAGAAGAATTAGCTTCAACAGATAAAAAAGTTATTGATGTGGCATTAAAATATGGTTATGAGAGCCCAGAAGCGTTTACTAAAGCATTTCAAAGGCTTCATGGAATATCTCCATCAGCTTTAAAAAAGTTTAATGGAAAAATTAAAGCCTTTCCAAAAATCTCATTTCAAGTATCAATAAAAGGAGAATGTGAAATGATTTATAGAATAGTAGAAAAGGAAGCTTTTAAAGTTTTTGGAATAGGTTTTATAACAACTAAAGTTAATGATGCTGCTTATAGAGAAATACCGAAATTCATCAGTAAGATTTTTCAAGATGGAACACATGACAGAATTAATGAAATATTAGGTAATCCTAAAGGTACCTTATTGGATGGATTTCATTATGACTTTAAAGAAGATGGTACAAGAAAATATATGATGGGACATGAAATGCCTAAAATTGAGATATCAGATGAGTTTACCATACTTGAGATACCTAAACTTACATGGGCAGTATTTGAAGGTCACGGAACTACGCCAGATAACTTGATTATACAGGATATATGGAGACGTATATATTCCGAATGGTTTCCTTCTTCTGGATTTGAACAAGTGGAAGGTCCATGTATTGAAAAGAACTTTTGGAATGATAAAAAGCAGGGGGAATATAAGTGTGAAGTATGGATTCCTGTAAAAAGAAAATGTACTAATTCGTAAACTTCTTTTATATATTTTCTAAATTTGTAGCATACAAAAGCGGATAAATTTAACTATCCGCTTTGTATAAAACTATTTGTTTAGTATAAAATTATTGATAGCATAGGCTATTCCAGATTCATTATTGGATTTAGTTACATATTTTGACTTCATCTTAATATCTTCTACAGCATTTCCCATAGCTATAGGCATTTCAGCACATTCAAACATCTCAATGTCATTATAGTTATCACCAAATACAATAACCTTGTCTAAATCCATTCCAAATTTTTTAGATAAAATCTTTAATGCACTACCTTTACAAATACTCGACGCCATTACATCTAGCAGGCCATCAAGCGAACTAACGGCAGTAAGACTTTTATATTTGGAAAAATAATCCTTTAATAATTTTACACCTTCAGTATCAGAAATCAATAAAACTTTAAACACGTCCACTTTTTCTAGATATTCAACTGTAGAATTATCTATGTATTCTATTGGTATCTGCAAGCTAGGAGGTGCAGATTTATTTACATTTTCATAGCTTTTTACCTTATAATTTTTCTTACTGGAATATACCATATTATTAGTATAAACTAGAAAACCAATATTATTTTTTAAACAATATAATATTATTTCTTTTACTATATTTTTATCTATTGTTTTTGAATAAACAATTTCTCCGGTCGATATATTCTTAATGAGTCCTCCATTACAACATATTATATTTCCTTCTAAATTTAATTGTTTTATAAAGGGCTTCATTAAAAGATCTATTCTTCCAGAAGCAATAATCACTTCTACTCCATTTTGTTGAAGTTTTTTTAATGCGGCTTCATTTTCTTCTGATATAACTTCGTTGGAATTGAGAAGTGTTCCATCCATATCACATATGCACCATTTATATTTAAGCATAATTAGTTTCTCCTTAAATGTTTAAATATCAACTAAAAATTTTCATATACTTACTTACAATATCTTCAACGAAATTTATCTCCATCAAGGATATATCAGATAAATGATAGTTTTTTTCGTCATTTAATGCTTGTTTTATCTTTTTTACAGTATACATTGATATTTCAGTATTAACATTTACCTTACATATTCCGTTTGCTATACAATTTTTTAATTTTTCTTCAGGTGTACCTGAACCTCCATGAAGTACAAATGGAATATTTACTTTTTCTTTTATCTTTTTTAAAATATCTACCCTTATATTTGGCACACCTTTATACATGCCGTGTACTGTTCCTATAGACACTGCAAGTGCATCAATTTTTGTTCTTCTTACAAAATCCTGTGCTTTATCAGGGCTTGTATAAATTTCTTCATCATCTAGTTTTCCTTCATGAGAATTTAAACCTGATGCTAAAGAGCCTAACTCAGCCTCTATGGATACATTACATGCATGAGCTACTTCAACTACTTTTGAAGTATTTGCAATATTTTCTTCATAGGGTAGTGATGAACCATCATACATTACTGAAGTAAATCCCGCTTTTATAGACCTATATATGTTTTCTAAACTTTTACAGTGATCCAAATGTAAGGCAAAAGGTACATCAATATTTTTTGACAAGATGTTCACTAGGTTATATACAGAATCAACATCCATATTTTTTAAATATTTCTCACCAAAAGCAATTACAGCAGGTGTTTTTTGCTTTTTTATAGCTTGGATTACACCTTTTATAGTTTCATAGTTATATACATTAAATGAACCAATAGCATACTTTTTTAACCTTGCATCTTCAAGGAGCGGCTTCATATTAACTAACATATTTTTTCTCCTAATCCCCTTTAACTTATTTATTTAAAATTTCAACTGCTTCTCTTAAAGTTGTCTTAGTTCCTACGTTCCCTGGAAATATAACATATGATATTCCAGGAAATTTACTTTCAGCTCCTGTAGTCCAAACAGGTATTCCTGGTTTTATCTGTCCGGCTACGGTTGCTCTTTTTACTTTAAGACCTTTCGTTCCTACGTCGCTTGATGTAATTCCACCTTTAGCGACAATATAATTAGGCCTTACATTTAATTTTCCTACAATACTTGTTACTGCATCTGAAATTTTAACAGAAAGTTTTAACTCTTCTTCTTTTTTATTTTCACCAAGGTCTATTCTCTTTCTTGAAGTGTAAACTGCTGCAGTTTTACCAGAGGCAATAAGTTTTTCAGTTTTTTCAATAATTCTTTGTACTTCTGCCTCAAACTTTTCAGAATCTAAAACAAGATGACAGTTAAATTCAATAAATTCTATGAATGGGCATTTCTTTAATTCTTCTAACTGTTCAGTAGTTTTTTTAACATGAGAACCAACTATTATTAATCCTCCATTTTTAGAATCTACTTTAATAAGTTCATCTCTGGTTAGTAAGCTTTTGTCACTTACTCCGCCGAGTACTTTGGTTAAAGCAGCTGCGCTTCTGTACATGAAGTTTTTGCCTAATTTTATTGCTTTTACTAAAGCTGTGACAAATATTTTAACATCTATATAATCTACAGCATTGACTACCACCTTATTGAAATTCTTCACATCAAGCAATTGTTTTGTAATACCTTCTATATTTAAAGCTCTAATATCCTCAAGTGATATGTAAGTTGTATCTTTTGTTTTAAAAGTTCCCTTTGTTTTTTCTTCAATATATTCGCCTAAATGAGATTTTGTATATCCAAAAGATCTGTCTTTTGCAAATTCAGTTTCACCAGCTGGTACTAAGTATTCACCATCTTGAACATAGTGAATGTTATTAATGGTAAACCTACTACCTTCTTTGAAAAATGGCATTAATACTTCTCCATCAAATTTAACATCAGAATTTGCTTCTACAGTTTGTTTTAAAATTTCTGTTTCAAGAGGATAGTGTCCTCTAAGGGTTGAATCTGATCTGCTAATTATAATAAAATCTTTATTAAGTTTTTTAGCCACTTTTGAAATATTTAAAGATATCTCTTTATGTGCTTTTTCTGTTTCAGCTGCAGTAAAACCTCTTGAATTTGTTAAGATAAAAAACATTGAATTTTCTTCTTTAAAACCATTTTCAATGCTGTCCAATGACCAATCAGTGTAAACTGAAATATCATGAACAGTTTGTACACCTGTTGGATCATCATCAAGTACTACTATTTTTTTATTTAAATCTTTTAATTCTTTATTAAGCATTTTATCTACAACTTCTGTATTTACTTCAGGTATATTATTAAAAGCTTCTTTAGCTAATATTTTATTATCACTCATAATCTCAGCTCCTTTTAACTTGAACATTTGCGATTTTTTCATAAAACTGAACTATACCGCCGTGATCATCATTTTGTTTTCCGTCTGCTTTAAGAGCATGGAATATTTCTAATAATTCACTTGTTAAAGGAAGTGGAACATCTATATCATGGGCAGTTTCCATGACATTAGTTATATCTTTAAGATTGATAGAAATTTTCCCACCGGGTACGAAGTTCCTATCAAGTATTCTTGGAACTTTTTGATCTAATACAGCACTTCCGGCAAGTCCACCTCGTATAGCGTTATACATTTTTTCGATATCAATACCTGCTTTTGCAGCAAAAACTAGTGCTTCACTCATTGCAGCAATGTTTAAGTTTACCATAATTTGATTAGCTAATTTTGCAGTACAACCACAGCCATTGTGGCCAACTAGTGTAATTGTTTTTCCCATATCATGAAGTACATCTTTAACTTTGTCGAAAACTTCTTCTTTTCCACCTACCATTATTGCAAGGGTACCATCTATAGCTCCTGTTTCTCCTCCACTTACTGGAGCATCTAACATCTCAACACTTTTTTTATTAACTTCATCTGCAATTTTTTTTGAAACTACTGGTGAAATTGAACTCATATCAACTATAATTGAACCTTTTTTTGCACTTTCAATTACACCATTTGCACCTAAAATAACTTCTTCTACATGCTTTGAATTTGGAAGCATTGTAAAGATTATATCTTTATTTTCTGATGTTTCTTTTGGAGATTTGGCAGCGACTGCGCCTTCATGCACTAACTTCTCAACAGCACTTTCGTTTATATCGTATACAGTTACTTTATGTCCTGCCTTCATAAGATTTAATACCATAGGTCTTCCCATTATTCCAAGTCCTATAAATCCAACACTTTTTTTCATATTTTTCCCTCCAATTTGAATAATAAGTGATTTATAAATATATTCTGTTTTTAATGAAACGTTTACTTAAAACTAAGAAATATAGCTTATAAATTTAATGGTAAAAACAATTAAATTTATAATGTGATAGTATTTTTACTACTAGTATATTAGCCATAGTAGTATTTTTACTACTATGGCTAATATACTACCTCAACATTTTTATGTCAATAATAGTTAAATTTTTATCAAATTTTAGAGCCAAATTTACCAATAAAAAAACTTATTTTACAATAATTAAAGGCAATTATTGTAAAATAAGTTTTTTGTTTAAGTTTTGTTTTTTGCCACAGCAACTCTTGATTTATTTATACTATCTATACATTTTTGACCAACACGTAAAACTGCTGATACGTATAAAATATCAATTATTACAAGTTGATTTATTCTAGATATCATAGCATCTGAACGATACTCTGTTTCACGAGAAGAGCTCAATAATAGTATGTCTGATTTTTTAGCTAAAGCCGAATGCGGATAACTAGTTATAGAAGCAATTGTAGCATTATTTTCTTTAGCAAAATCAACAGCATCTTTTATTTCACGGCTTTCTCCAGAATGTGATATAGCAACTATTAAGTCTTCTTTATGGCAGTGAGAAGCTATCATGTTCATAATATGTGGGTCGTTACAAAATTTCACGTTAAAACCAAGTTGGAGAAATTTATGATATGCATCTCCAGCAATCATATTTGAGGCCCCTACACCAAAAAAAATAATTTCTTTAGACTTAATGATGGTATCAATAAATAAATTAACCTGCTGTTTATCCACGATGTTATTTAAATCATTTATGGAATCAGTTGTTAAATCTATGACTTTTCTCTTGACTGTATTTATATCATCATCCGGTTGTATTTCTCCATATATAGATTTTGTTGAATTATCTGAAATTTGCTGAGCTACTTTAATTCTAAAAACCTGATAGGACTCGTAGCCAATTTTTTTTAAAAATCTAAATATAGTTGGCTCACTAGTATTGCACTCACTTGCAAGATCGCTTATTGAATATAAAATAACCTTTTCAGGATTTGAAAGGATATAATCCGCAATATTTTTTTGAGTAGGAGATAAATTATTATAATTAGTTCTTATTAAAGAAAAAACATCTTTTTCTATTATAATCACCTCACTCTCTTGTTAAATAGTATTTTATTCACATTTGCTATAGTAACTCAAATTTCAACATAATACAATACTTTCTAATTTTATGATGTCCATTATAAAATTAGAAAGTATTGTAAATTATAGTGCCTACAAATAAAATAATTCTTAGTAAGTAAACTTGGTTCCTATAGTCTCGCCCATAAGTATTTTGGTTTCATACCCTAGATTTGATTGTTTTAGCAAATCTTTATCTATAGTTACTTTGTTCTGCTCAAAAAATAATATAACTGTAGAGCCGCCGAACTTGAAGTAACCTTTTTCATCACCTTTGTTAATAGTTGATTCAGGTAAATAGGTTTGAATTATAGAACCTACACAGGTAGCACCTACTTCTACATAGAGTACATCACCGAAGTTGTCTGAATGAAATATGCTCCACTCTCTTTTGTTTTTACAAAAAAGATTAGCAATATTTTTTAAAGCAATTGGATTTACAGAATAGTAACTACCTTTAATTTTATGTGTATATTCACATATACCAGAATCTATAAAATGAAATCTATGGTAATCTGTAGGGCAAAGTCTTAATATTAAACATGTACCATTCTTAAACTTTTTAGCTACTTTGGGATTATCTATTAAATCAAAAAGACTATATGTATATCCCTTAATCTGAACGATTTTGTTTAAATCTATATTTTCATATACAATTAGTCTTCCATCTCCGGGAGATATTAATATATTTTTGTTACTATCAATAGGTCTTGCAGTATCTTTGAGAGATCTTGAAAAAAAGTCATTAAAACATCTAAAATTTTTATAGTTTTCCCTAAATTCATTTATATCTATATTGAAATCTTTTATAAATGGAATAATTTTCTTTTTGCTGTATTTACTATTGCAAAAGTTCCCATATAATTTTGAAAAAACTTTTTTCTTAATTATAAGTTCTAATAATTTCATTCCACAAGGGGAAGAATAAGTCCAATTTAAATAAGTGTCTCCTGCTACTTTTTCTATTTCATATTTTTTACTTTTTCTATTAAAATACTTAATCATTTTTTCCTACCTTAAAACGTTTTATTTACAGCTTATTTTAACACTATAATGTTAATATAGAAATAATTTTTGTAAAATTAATGTATTAAAAACTATTGAGTTATTTTAACAACAAAAGTATAATGTAAATAAATATAATTGTACTGACCAGTCAGCAGTTATATAATAAAAATCTGGAGTGGTATTAATGGGTAATACTAAAAGAACCATTTTTGAGTCTGCTATAAAAGTATTTTCCAAGAATGGATACAGTGGTGCTACTATGGATGCTATAGCAGCAGATGCAGGAGTAGCAAAGGGAACATTATACTATCATTTTAAAAGCAAAGAAGAGATATTTAAATATATTATAGAAGAAGGTATGAATGTAATAAGAAAAAGTATAGAAGAAGAATCCCAAAATGAAACGAACCCTTTAAACAGAATAAAAATTGTATGTAAAGTTCAGTGGGGATTAGTTTATGAAAATAGGGATTTCTTTAAGGTGGTTATGAGCCAACTTTGGGGTCAAGAAATAAGACAATTGGAATTAAGGGAATATATAAGAAAATACATAGTATATATACAGTCCTACTTAGATGATGCTATGGAGAAAGGATATATAAAAACATGTAATTCCTTATTTTTAGCATATGATTTATTCGGGACAATTTGTTCTGTTGCTGTTTATGAATTGATAAATGAAAAAAACAAAGATTTAAATGGAATGATAGATAATCTTATTTACAGAATTTTAAATGGAATAAAAGGAGAGATCCTAAGTTGAATCTCTCTTTAAAGTTTTCCAGATTTAATTATTGAAATTATTAGAGTAATGCCGATTATTATAAAAAATAAAAAATTTATAACATTCAGTAAAGGTATGGCATGTATTTTTGGACCTATATTTGAATTTAAAATTAAGGAAGAACTTATAATCATAGAACATAATATAAGTGAGATAGAAAGTCTATTTACCATTTTATTTAATTGATTTAATGAATCATCTATTTTATTAAATTTTAGTTGAATTTTAGCTCTTCCATTTAATATGCTGTCTATTAATTCTACAGTTTTCATGGGAAGTTTGAAAAAATTTTTTGTGAAGTTACACGAATCTATAAGTATATTTTCTAAATCAAAATTTTTCAAAAAATAAAATTCATTATTGTTTTTTACAAAGGGTATTGCTATATCTAAAATTTCTATGTCAGGAGCTATTTCAGCTACTAAGCCTTCTACTATAATTAAGCTTTTTACTAATAATATTAAATCCCTAGGTAAAGTGATATTGTTGTTTTTTGCACATTTGAAAATTTCTGTTATAAGTACAGAAATTTTTATGTTTTTGAGAGAAGTGAACAGATAATTTGACAGAAATAATTCTACGTCTTCATACAATTTATTTCTATCAGTTAATTCCTTTTTTATACCTATGGACATAATTACAGATACAAGCTTATCTGTGTCCTTATAGGCAATGGACATAATTGCATCGTTTAAGAGCAATTTTAATCTAGGAGAAAGAGTGCCTATTATTCCAAAATCAATAAAACATATTTTTTTGTCCTGTATCAATAAATTACCTGGATGTGGATCTGCATGAAAGAAACCGTCCGTGAAAACCTGTTTAAAAAAACATAAGGCTAATTTTTTGCCTAAGTCTTGTAAGTCGTACTTCTCTTCTTCTAATTTTTCTATATTATTTATTTTAAATCCGTAGACTTTTTCCATGGTAAGTACTTTACTCCCACACAAGTCCTTTATTATATAGGGAACGTAACAAAATTTTACGTTTTGGTTTAGTCCTTTAAATCTCATCATGTTGTCTGCTTCAAGGTTGAAATCCAGCTCTTTTCTAGTGGAAGAGAGCAGTTCTTTTAAAGCTTCTTCTGGATCTATTAGTGCATCTTTAAATTTGTTTTTAGTAAGTTTCATGATTTTATACAATATGGATATATCTGTTTCCATTTTTTGTTTTATATCAGGCCTCTGCACTTTTACAATGACTTTTTTCCCATTTTTTAAAGTTGCATTATGTACTTGTGCAATTGATCCAGAGGCTATAGGATTTCTTTCAAAATATAAAAAGCATTCATTTATACTTTTATTAAATTCATTGAAAAATACTATATCTATATCTTCATACTTCTCTGGAAGTACATCATCTTGGAGCTTTGAAAGTTCTTTAATGTAAGATGAAGGTAATATGTCTGGCCTTGAACTAAGTATTTGGCCTATTTTTATAAAAGTAGGTCCAAGTTCTTCAAAAGCTTTTCTTAGGTTTTCAGGAGATTTATTTTTATTAGAACTTTTAGTTTCTCTTAAGAATTTAAAACCATACTTAGCTAGTACCTTCATTATTTCCTTAAATCTTTGCGAATATATTTTTCTCATAAGTTATCTCATCAAATAACTAAAGCCTAGATTGGCTTTAGTTATTATTGTTTATTTTATTTTCAAGTTTAGTTAATCTATCATTTATTGATGCGATATCTTCTTTGGAAGCAAAGTTCATGTTATTTAATATAGATATAACTTCATTTTTGGTTAATGGCTTTATTTGATCTTTTTTGGCTAAAGCATTTTTCTTTAATTCTTCGGATAATTGTTTTCCCTCATCTACTGTTATTTTCCCTTTCTCCACCATTTCGGAAATTAGATTTACTGCTTTTTCATAGGTATATGCAGCTGAACCTACCCCAGCTAAGAATAAACTTTTTAATTCATTAATCATATTTTTCCTCCCTTATAATTAAGTTATAATCACTAATATATTTAATTTTTCAATTATTAACTAAAAAAAATTGACAATTATTATAAACTATAATAAAATAGTTAAGTAGCGATTATATATATGCGCTCGTAGCTCAGTAGGATAGAGCAGCGGTTTCCTAAACCGCGTGCCGGAGGTTCGACTCCTCTCGGGCGCACCATAAGTCTTGTAAATATTATATTTGCAGGACGTTTATTTTATGAGGATTTTCATTGTTCTTTATAGTATATCCTTATTTTATATTTATATTTTATTTATTCAATTTATATGTGTCATAATGTAATAAATACTTAAATTTTTGGAGTATTTTATGAAGGACTTTATGTTGGAAGCCATAAGGCAGGCAAAAATAGGGTTGAAATTAGGTGAAGTTCCAGTAGGAGCTGTTATAGTAAAAGATAATGAAATAATATCAAGTTGTCATAATTTAAAAGAGACAGTTGGAATTGTTACTGCACATGCAGAAATGCTTGCTATTCAAAATGCATCAGAGATATTAAGTAATTGGAGATTAACTGGCTGTAGTATGTATGTTACTTTAGAGCCGTGTCCTATGTGTGCAGGAGCTATATTGCAGTGCAGAATAAATAAACTGTATATAGGCACTTTTGATCCTACTATGGGGGCTTGTGGTTCTGTGGTTAACATATTACAAAACAGGCATTTAAATCGTTGGGTAGATATTCAGTGGATGTACAATGAACAGTGCAGTGAAATGTTAGAAAAATTTTTTAAAAGTAGAAGATAATATGGAGAGATGTCCGAGAGGTCGAAGGTGATTGACTCGAAATCAATTGTGCGGTGTAAAGCCGCACCGGGGGTTCGAATCCCCCTCTCTCCGCCAACAACAAACCCGCGTAAATCAAGGACTTACGCGGGTTTCCTTATGCCTTTTTGTGGTGCTAACCGCATAATTCTATATATGTTGTATGCATAAAAAATGTATAGCGTGGTGTCCTAATGGTGCAAGAAACTCCTAAAAACATATAAAAAGCAGAGTGGATCTATAAAAAGATACATCTGTAATAGCTCCATTTTGCTACTTTTCTTTTCCTCAATCCGAACCTCAACATATTCCAAATAACAGTGTCAGCAATCAAACGGCGGTTGCCATTTTGGATATATTCCAGTTCTCCGTTATCCATAAGCTCACGCAATTTATTTTCATTTATACTGCTAATCCAGTTCATTTGTTCAACCGTTTTCAGCAGTGGATTGTCAACACTTTTTATTCGGTCATTTTTGCTAAACGATATTCTACTGGAGTCATATAGTTAAGAGCACTATGAATTCTTCTGTGTAATTCTTTTTCTTTCCAGCCATGCTTTTAAATCATCTCTCTTAATTTTTATTTATTATACCATGACCGAATGTTTTCTGTACAATTTATTATAGCCTATCCAATGTCTTACACTCTGCGGAAAGGGGGACGCAGAGTGAGTAACTCAGACCTTGAATGAAAGGACAGCCAGCATGAGCTTTGACCGCAAGCGGTTGCGTATGTCCTCGTCTATGCATCTGGCTCTTTGATAACTGACATATTAAATTGTTGAATAGTGATTAGCGTTTCTTGCTTGCACTTCGGACAAAATAGCGGAAAGTTTTTTAACTCCGTATTTTCCCAGATTTTTAATCTTGTCTTGTTTCCACATATAGGACATAATATCCATTGTTATTCCTGCATATAATCACCTGTATATTTTACTATTGTTGCGATAAAATCATTTAGATTTTCTTTGTTTAGCCAATCCATATTCTGCGGGTTGGTGAAAGGTGGTTTTCCTCCAAACGATTTAATACAAATTGCTTGTTGAATAAGTTCTAAAGGTAAGTTCTTTTCAATAGCATTGTCAAATGTATTTGGGTATGTGTTGCAAAAGAAAATAGCAATCTTTTTTTGGGTTAATTTGACTATGTTCCTCCGAATAAAATTCAAAGCTGGTTTATAGATTTTTCCCAGGCGCACCCCTGTTCCGAGAATGAGAATATCAAACGACATTATATCCGGAATTTTTTCCGCAAGGTTATAGGCAGGACAATTAAATTTTTCAGCTAATATTTCAGCGCATTCTTTAGTTGACGCCGATTTTGTTGCAAATAATATCAATGCTTTCATAATTTATTTTCCTTTCTTTTGGTGATGAAATGTAATGAGTAGCAATATAAAAGTGATACAGCAAAAAACAAGAGAAGCAATACCACAATTCATATGAAAAGATATATCTCCCGAATGACCAGATTTAAGCCACAATCCGCAAATCATAGTTGAAAGCAGAAGCAAAAGTGTAATAATTGAGCTTATTATAGTAGCTATTTTCATTTTAAGTTACCTCCTAATGTTTAATTAGATTGTTTACAAGCATATCAATGAATTTATTACGGTCATTTTCATCATAGAAATCCACCCCGCTATACATAAGAAATGAGGCCGGGGAAATTCCAGCAAGTTGAATAGGCTGCAAAATCTGTAATGCAATTATTCTTAATTCAATTTCCTCTTTTTCATTTCTGAACACCTCTTTAAGAAAGGGTATAAAGTAAAGGGGGGTTTTCATATCACCGTCTGAAATGATTTTTGCAAGCATAAATTGAACCAGTTTTTTATTGGCAGCTGCTACATGACATACCTCTTTTAGCATAGTTTTCAGATTTTCAACAGGGTCTAAATGAGAATTTTTTTGAGGTTTCATAAATTCGGTTACCTTATTCGCCATAACTTTACCTATGGCAAAACTTAAAAGATTATCTTTTGAATTGAAATGATAATTGATTGTGCCTATACCAACATTTGCTCGTTTTGCAATTTGTCGCACTGTAATTTTCTCAATATCGGAAACTTCATACAATATTTCAATTGCAGCACTAATAATGCGTTCTCTTGCATCTTGCTCTTTTTTTGTCATGATTGTTCTATCACTACCTATCTTAGATTGTTCAAACTGAATTAGTTCTGAACAAGTTCAGTATATAGCAAAGTTACTTTCTTGTCAATATTATGATATGTATATTCATATTTCAAAAGAAAGTTGAACAGTAAAATGTAATAGGGTGAATTAGATATGAAATGCGAAATCGACAAATATGATTTTAAGGCTTTCGCAACATTTTTTCTACTATTTGTCAAGTGTTTTTGAAAATTTTGATAAAAATTATTATATAAAAACCTGCTATTTAAGCTATCCGTTTTGGTTTACCCTCAGTTTCTTTTTTTAGAATATACCAATATACTGCATCATCATCTAGCGCCGTATGTGTCTTTAACACTTGCATTGTCTCATATCCGATTTTCCGTAATATTGATGATCCACGTTTGCTAATTTTACGGTTAGTTCCTGTAAATTGTCCTGATTGGTATGGTGGTGCATCTATTCCTGTCGTGGTTTTTAAGACGAAACCAGAAATCGATGCCGTAATTTGCAATAGCCATTGAATCCTTCTTATCCGTTTTTACAGTTGCTAATCTCTGATTAAGATATTGTTTCATCTCATTTTAGTTCGTTACACGAAAGCTCATCTATCTGTTCTATTACCCATTTAGGGAGGCATTGTTGAACTTCCATTCAAAGAGCAGTACAAATATAATCAGTTTCTTCATTTTGAGATGACCTATTTCAACTTCTTTCACTATGCTTTAGGCCCTTCAGTATTAATGTGGCAAGCCCCCCGCAAAGCAGTAAGCTGATGCAACTAAGTATTATTTGCCATGTCCATGCGCCATAGTAGCCAGAAATGGCAAATACAGCCGTAATAGGATACAAAGCTTTTAGAAAATTTGACATACTCGTAAATAGTCCAGCAAAAGAATAAATTTCAGCAAATAACAGTGCAAGCCAATATCCCTTTTTCATACGCGATACAAAAGCAATAATGGGTGAGATAGCAAGGAATATACCTAAGCCGTCCAGAAAATATGCTTTCAGAAAATTTAGAACCATTTTTATTGATAAATCAGAAAAATGTAAGATGGCCTCAACCGAAAATGTTATAGCAAAGAGCAGCAAGTAAAGGAGTATACTGAACGCAAAAGTAACAATCATTTTTGCAGTGGTTAATTTTGCTTCATTTACGGGAATAAGCCTTAGAGATTTTATAGTGTCCTCCTGTTCTTCACGACAAATCATATAACTGCCAAAAAGGGTAATGACTGCAGGAAGAACAAAAAAAGTTGCCCATGGTTGAGCCACACTCATATACCAGCCTGCATTGGCCATATCCCGGGAGCCATAATACTCAGTCTGACCCCCTATAAAAACAATGATAGCTATCATAACTGTTGCAAAAACTGTAATCCAAACAATATTTGAACGGCGAAGCTTTTGACATTCCGCCCAAAGTAATTTTTGCATTATTCACACCTCACTTTCTTCTTTCCAACGCTATGTTTGCAAGTAATACTGAAATAATATCCCAAACGCAAATGCAAAGAAATGCTAAAGGAACGTTAACTGCTTGTGTAAGAGCAATCCCTGGAATATCTCTATTTCGCATGATTATAACTGACATACTGGATAACGGATGCAGATACATATTTACCGAGATTAAAAAAAAGCCAAGAAAGGCATAAACTAATGTTATGCAAACCGGGAGAATGTATCCTTTTTGCGATGAAGCAATTGCCAAAATGGGCAGTATTGCAAAAGCAGTAATAACACCAATGTCTAAACATTTTTTCAGCAAGAATAAAACGCTTTCCCATTGAAATGTGACATATCCGGGAAGTACACTGAACATAACAGAAGCAACAGCTGTAATTAGCATGAAACAAATGGAGTAAATCAAAACTACAAAAAATTTACTAAAAAAGTATCCCATTTTGCTGATAGGTACAATCCAAAGTTGTTTGAGCATATCATACTGATTTTCGTCATACATAAGCATGGTGCAAAGTACTCCCAAAACGAAGGGCAAGATAATAAACATCGTATAACCAAAGGCTGACCATTTATAAAATTGTACAGGGTCAACACCTGTTTTCCATACATATTTGGATAATAAGAATGCTAGAAATGGCATTATGAGAGCTGACAACATCATAATCCACACAAATTTTCTGCGTCGTAGTTTAAAAAATTCTATTTGAATAAGTTTAAGCAATGCCATCTCCTCCTGTAATTTTTCTGAAATAGTCCTCTAAAGTATCATTACAAAGCCCCGAACTGATAACCGACACCTCACCAAGCATAAGTGCCTTATTGACAGATGCCATATCCAGAGAGATATCATAGAGTTTCAACGTATGTTCATCTTGCACAGAATATTCTTTCAAGCCGAATTGACGTTCTAAAATTAAGGTCGCTTTAGAAACATCAGAAACTTGAAGTAGAATATACTTACCATTTTTTCGTTTAAGTTCCTCCATGCTACTTTCTTCAAGCAGAACACCGTGGTCGATAATTCCAATATCATCCGCAAGCAATGAGATTTCCGAGAGAATATGACTGGAAATAAGAATTGTCTTTCCACGCTCAACGCTCAAATTCTTAATAAAATCTCTTACTTCTGCAATGCCGATAGGATCAAGACCGTTTGTAGGTTCATCCAAAATCAGCAGTTCAGGGTCATGCAAAATAGCATTTGCAATACCAAGACGCTGCTTCATTCCAAGGGAATACTTACTAAACAACTTTTTATCTTTATAGGGTAATCCTACTACTTTCAATGCGTTTTCAACTGCGTGTGGGGCAGCTGTACCACGCAGCTTCGCAAAAATCTCCAAGTTTTCCGTTCCTGTCAAATTTGGATAAAATCCCGGTGTTTCGATAATAGCGCCGATACGGGGATATACTCGTTTTTCCCGGCCTTTTATATTCTGTCCGAATACATCTACCTCGCCAGAAGTGATTGGAGTCAACCCTAAAATCATTTTCATAATAGTGGTTTTCCCAGCTCCGTTGCGCCCTAACAGACCGTAAATCTGGCCTTTTTTTACATGAAGATTGACTGTGTTAACTGCTGTCTGTTCTCCATAAATTTTTGTCAGTTGTTTCGTTTCAATGATAAAATCATTCATATAAAAATTCCTCACTTTCAATAACTTTGTTTTCGCAATTAAAAGTATAAAACATTAACCTTGCCAGAACCTTGCCGTAACCTTGCTTTTATCTTGCTTTAACAGCAAGAAAGTTCCACATTTTCACATGGCCTTAGGAAGCAATATTGTAAATACGGTTCCCATACCGAGAGTGCTGCCGGCAGTGATAGTTCCATTGTGAACACTAAGAAGTTCCTTTGTGATGGCCAAGCCTAAACCATTCCCTTTTGCAGCCCGTGAATGGTCACATTGGTACATTCTTTCAAAAATATGTGGGAGATTATCAGAAGATATACCTTTACCGTTGTCTGTTATTACAATTTTGACTTGCTGTTTATTTTCAAAAATACGCAGCGCCATATTATCACCCCCACTGTGGGTAATAATATTTTGTAATAGATTATTGAGAATACGAGTATATGCGTTTGCATCTATGCGCATGGAATACTCTGTTTCAGGTATGTCAAATTCATATTCAAAATGGCTGTTTTCTAAAATAGGAATCCAATCAGCTATAATATTACGGGACAATTCGTTCAGATCAAAAATCTCAAAATGAAAAACCTGTTCACCAGAATCCAATTTAACCCATTCAAACAGATTTTCCACAAAATGTTTTAAGTGATGGGCTTTATTAGACGCAACATGGATATATTCGTCCTTTTCTTCTCCTACAACAATTTTACTTTCGATTGCTTCCAAATAACCAACCAATGAAGCAAGTGGAGTTTTCACATCATGGGAAAGACTTGCCATTAGCCGTTTGTATGCCTGCTGTGATTGCTTTTGCTGAATAAGTCGTGATTGGCTGCTTAATGCAATTTCGTTAATACCATAACAAATTTGCCTTGTCATATCGCTCTCCGTTGCTAAAATACGTCGATTAAGGTTTCCTTTTTTTATATCGTCTAAAGCGTCTTTTATAAGTGTAAGCTGTGTTCGAACTCGCCACAAGATAGAAACAAGGTATGCTATAATAAGCAGGGTAAAAACCAACGCAAAAAGCAGATAAACACTCATATTCATGTCAAGCCTCCTTATTAAAGCGATAGCCCACACCTCGGACGGTCAAAATGTAAAATAGATGTTCTGGGTCTGGTTCAATCTTTTTCCGCAATTTACTGATAAAAGACATAATGTTATTATCATCATAGGCATATTCTTCTTCCCATACCTGCATATAAATCTGTTTTTTGGTAAACACCCGTCCCTTATTGGAAGCCAGAAATGAAAGCAAATCAAATTCTTTGCTTGTAAGTTCAACTGGAACGTCATTAACAGAAACCATACGATTTGCTTTATCAATTACCATGCCTTTTAGTATTATATAATCAGTGTCCGTTGCAAAAGTCGGGTTCAAGGTAGTGTAGCGGCGAATAAGGGAATTTACACGAGCCATCAGTTCGTTAATGCTGAACGGTTTTGTTAGGTAATCGTCAGCACCTAGCCGCAGCCCGGAAACCTTATCGTCCTCATCACTTTTAGCAGTGAGCATAAGCACCGGCATATTACTTGTTTCCCTAATTTTTTTGAGAACTTGAAAACCGTCTATATCCGGCATCATTATGTCTAAAATTACAAGAGAGCAGCTATTTTTGTTTTCGTCGGCTAGACGTAGTCCCTCTACACCGCCATGTGCAATAATAGCAGATAAATTCTCTTGCTCTACACATTTTTTCATAAGAGCGCAAAGCTCTTTGTCATCGTCTATAATCAAAACATTATTCATGTTGGAGCTCCTTTCTGGTTTATAATAATATTATATACGGACAGCCGAATGATACCAATATGCAGATACGATAAATATGATTTATTCTTGTCAATTAAATGATATGTGTAATATCATACTTTTTCAATTTGTTTTCAATCAAACCATAGGTAGAAATTTACATATAAATTTTTTTATAAAAAGTGTTGAAATATTATTATATTCATAGTATAATACTGATTGTTGTGGTGGTTTCTAAACCACAAAACTTAATATAAATTTATTTCATGAGTAAACCTGTGGAGAGATGTCCGAGTGGTTGAAGGAGCACGCCTGGAAAGCGTGTGTAGGGGCAACTCTACCGGGGGTTCGAATCCCCCTCTCTCCGCCATTTTAACTTTGTCGTGCTAGATGGGGAGTTAGCGGTGCCCTGTAACCTGCAATCCGCTATAGCAGGGTTGAATTCCTAGCTTAGGCTGTAAAATGTGAGGTCTGGCCCATAAAAGTGGCGTTGAGAACTGGATCCCACGCAACGGAAACTCATGAACCCCGTCAGGTCCGGAAGGAAGCAGCGGTAAGTGAATATTTTCGTGTGCCGTGGATAAACCTGGTTTGAGTTAACTGTATGGGTAACGCTTATAGTTTACTAGACGAAGCAAGGTGCACGACTTTAATAATGACTGAAAATTAAAAGATACCATAAGGTATCTTTTTTGTTATACGATAAAAGATAGGTTATAATATATGAAGGAAGGTGATAATATGCCTTATACTGCATTATATAGAGAATGGAGACCTAAAACTTTTTCAGATGTGGTAGGTCAAGATCATATAACAGTTACATTGAAAAATCAAATATTAAACCATAGAATAGCCCATGCATACTTATTTTCTGGAACAAGGGGTACTGGAAAGACTTCTACGGCTAAGATACTGGCAAAAGCGGTAAATTGTTTGAACCTTCAAGATGGAGAACCTTGCAATGAATGTGAGATGTGCAAAAAAATAAATGCAGGTATTTCAATAGATGTAATTGAAATGGATGCTGCTTCCAAAAGAAGATTGGAAGATATTAAAGATGTAATAGAAAATGTAAAATATCCTCCTCAGGAGGGTAAATACAAAGTTTATATAATGGACGAAGTTCATATGCTTACTCAAGAAGCAGTAAACGCATTTTTAAAAACTTTAGAAGAACCACCTTTGAATGTAATATTTATTCTTGCTACTACTGATCCCCAAAAATTACCTGTTACTATACTTTCCAGATGTCAAAAATTTGATTTCAGAAGGATAAAAAGTTCTGAGATATTTAATAGATTAAGATGCATAGTTAGTGAGCAAGGAATTTTTGCAGATGACAGAAGTCTAAATTTAATAGCTAGAATATGCGATGGAGCCATGAGGGATGCACTTAGTATATTGGATCAGGCAATATCTATGGGAAATGGTAAAGTTGAATACGACGATGTAGTTAACATGTTAGGTTTAGTTACTAATGAGAATTTATTAAAACTTACAGACAGCATAATAGAAAAGAACGTAGAATCTTCTATGAGAGTAATTGATGATATAGTTCTAAGTGGAAAAGATATATTTAATTTTATTAAGGACATGATAATTCATCTAAGAAATCTTTTAATGGTAAAGGTGTCTAACAATCCGGAAGATGTACTTGATATGTCAGAAGAAAATATAAATCTTTTAAAAGATCAAGCACAGAAAATACGTGTAGAAGAAATAATGAGAGATATAAGAATACTTCAAGATGCCCAGGAACAATCTAAATGGACTAAACAAAGCAGAATTTATTTAGAACTTTCAGCTATAAAGATGTGTAAAATAGAATATGATACGTCAAAGGAAGTAATACTTGCAAGATTAAATAGATTGGAAGAAGCCCTCAGGCAAGGAAAAATTAAAATATCAAATGAAAAGATTAATTCCAAGGTGGAAAAAGAAACTGTACCTAAAAAAATAGAAGATACCTATAGAGAAAGTAGTACTGAAGAACTTAAGACAAAAAATAGTTCATCAAATGACGAAGTACAGGCAGAAAATATATATTCAAAGATAACACTAGATATAGTTAAAAAAAGCTGGAAAGATATACTTGAATCACTTAAAAGTAGGCATCAAATGGTTTTATTTGCAGCACTTACTACAGGAAAAGTAGTTAAATGTGAAAAAGGTATAATAACTATAGAGTATGGTAAAGAATATGCTTTCCACAAACAGAGACTGGAAAAGAATGAAAATAGAAAAATAGTTGAGCAGGTTTTTTCAGATGTGTTGAAGGAAAAAGTTATGGTTAGGTACATTATAGAAGACGAAGTGGAGGATGTATCTGTATCCAAGGAGAAATTATTAAAGGATACCTTTGGGGAGGATATAGTAGAAATATTTGATGAATAAATGTAAAATAACCTTAGATAAAATTTGATAAAAATATGGTATAATTAAATATAAATTAGTTGATTGAGGAGGAAATATACTATGGCAAGAGGCGGAATACCTAATTTTGGTGGCGGTGGAAATATGAATAATTTAATGAAGCAAGCCCAGAAACTTCAAAAACAAATGGAGACTATGCAATCAGAACTTCAAAATAAAGAGTTTTCTGCTACTGCTGGCGGTGGAGCAGTTACTGTATCAGTAAATGGTAAAAAGGAAATAGTAGATATAAAAATTAAACCAGAAGTTGTAGATCCAGAAGATGTAGAAATGCTTCAAGATTTAATTTTAGCTGCATGTAATGAGGCACTTAAGAATGCAGAAAAGGAGACTGCTTCTGAAATGAAAAAAGTAACTGGTGGACTTAATATACCAGGAATGTTTTAAGATTATGGACCCCATCTTATTGATGGGGTTTTAAATTGAGGTGATACTATGGATTTTTATCCTGCAGCTATTGAAAAATTAATAGAAGAGTTTGCAAAGTTACCGGGAATAGGCTATAAAACAGCTCAAAGACTTACCCTTTATATATTGAATCTACCGGGTGATGAAGTAAAGGAGTTTGCAAAAGCTTTAGTTAATGCAAGAGGTACTATAAGATACTGCTCTGTTTGTGGAAATTTTACAGATTCAGATCCCTGTGCTATATGTTCAAATCCAAATAGGGATAAGAGCGTAATATGTGTAGTAGAACAGCCTAAGGATATAATGGCTATGGAGAGAATTAAAGAGTACAATGGTGTTTATCATGTGTTGCACGGCAACATATCACCTATGGCAGGAAGAGGGCCTAATGATATAAAGCTTAAGGAACTTATAACAAGAATTAATGGGAATGTAAAAGAAGTCATAGTTGCAACTAACCCAAATGTAGAAGGAGAAGCTACAGCTATGTATATATCTAAAATATTGAAACACCTTGGAGTGAAGGTAACTAGAATAGCCCATGGTATTCCTGTTGGTGGAAATTTAGAATATGCAGATGAGATTACTCTGTCAAAAGCACTAGAAGGTAGAGTAGAGATATAAATGAAATTATAATGCGTTTAAATCAGGATTCTTTGATAATGTATATTGATGCTAATTTATGTCAATTATTAAGATAACATATAATTTAGGAGGATTCTGATTTTATGAACAAGTATAATATAATCAAATATTTGTTGGCAAAAAATTCGAAATACACAAAAAATCAAAGAAGATTATTAAATGATATAAATGAAGCTAGGGAAGAGTTGGAAAGGTGTGCTATATACTTTGATACAGTGAAAGATCCACACTTGGTTGATTACGCTATATATATGGAAGAGGCAGCAAAATCAAAATACATGTATTTATTAAATGAAGTAAAGAAAAATGGAATAGATTTAAATTACAATAGCATGTTTCCTAATTTAAAGGAAAATAAAAAATCATCTTAAACAAAAATTTTTAGCTTATTCCTTTGTATTAATATTTATTAATTGTTAGAATATAAATTAAGTAGTAGTACTAGTTTTTTGATTTCAATATTTTACTATAAGAAAAATAGGGGGAATAAGCAATATGTTTCAGTATATAGGATATTTTTTAATTGCCATATTAGGACTTTATGTGTTAGTAAAAGTATTTTCGTGGCCTTTAAAAATTTTATTTAAACTTATTATAAATGCTGTACTTGGTGTAGTACTGCTAGTTATAGTGAATTTAATAGGAAAATACTTTTCATTTAGTATAGGTATTAATGCAATTACAGCACTTATTGCAGGATTTTTTGGAATACCAGGAGTGATATTTCTTATAATATTTAAACTATTTCTCTAAAATTCTTATTAATAAACCACTTTTTATTTTTTAAAAGGGTGGTTTTATTTTGATTAACTTAAATTTGGTTTTATTGGAGATGGTGTATTGATATTTAACAAACAAATAGTAAAGGCTAAGTTTATTAGCAGACCTAATAGATTTCAAGCCTATGTAAATATAGATGGTGTGCAATTGATGATTCATGTACCTAATACAGGAAGGTGCAGGGAAATTCTCATACCTGGAGCTACAGTAATTTTAAGAGAGGAAAATAACCCAAATAGAAAGACAAAATACGATTTAATAGCTGCTTACAAAGGAACAAGATTAATAAATATAGATTCTCAAATTCCAAACAGAATTGTAGACGAAGCGCTAAAAATGAATAAAATAAGTTATTTTAGAGATTGTAAAAACATAGAGCGGGAAAAAACTTTCGGAAATAGCAGGTTTGATTTTAAGTTATTGGATAAAGATAATAAGGAATATTATCTTGAAGTAAAAGGAGTCACTTTTGAAGAAAATGGAGTTGCCAGGTTTCCTGACGCACCTACAGAAAGAGGAAGAAAACATTTATTGGAATTAGTGCAAGTGAAAAAATCTAATATGGGGGCTGCAGTTTTATTTCTAATTCAAATGGAAGGCATTAAGTGCTTCAAGCCTTACGATGAAATTGACAAAAAGTTTGGAGAGAACCTTAGATATGCTGATAAAGAAGGGGTAAAAATTCTTGCCTATGATTGTTTTTTAGGTGAAAATTTTATAATATTAAAAGATGAAATAAAAGTATACCTATAAATAAAAAAATATTATATTAATATATATTTTATAATTTGCTCCCTAATTTTATAGTATAATTAATGTATAAATTTTGGAAAATTTTATTTGTTCAGGTTAAGGAGGTGTAGCTGCTTTATGAAGCAGTGTGTATATGAAATTTAAATATTGTCCTATGTGTGGAGGAGAGTTAGAAGAAAGATACAGCTGGGATGAAGGTGGAGTACCTTATTGTCCTAAAGATGATATAATGTATTTTGATACTCCAAGACCTTGTGTGATAGTTGCTGTAATAAAGGAAAATAAAATATTGTTATTAAAACAAAGTTATATATTTAAACATTCTAAAGTTTTATTGTCCGGATATGTTACAAATGGAGAAACAGTAGAAGAAACAGTACATAGAGAAGTATTTGAAGAAGCAGGGCTTAAGGTAAAGGATTTAAAATATTTAGGAAGTGAATATGTAAAAAATAACAATAAGGAAATAATAATGCTTACTTTTATGGCCAAGTATGATGGTGGAAATATAAAAAAATCCGCAGAAGTGGAATGGGTAAATTGGGGATATATAGAAGATGCATTGTGTGAAATGAAAGAGGATGAGATTGGAAAGAGAATAGTTAGAAAGGTTTTAAAAGAATTAGGTTATACTGGAGAAAAAGCCTATAGATGTGATAATAATAATTGTCACACAGATAGTTAAATACAAGGAGGGGGAAAACATGGCTAAATATATACCACAAGTAGATGGAATTGAAAGAAAGCATATGATTAGAGTACCTGAAGTTATTAGAGAGGCAAGTGGAATAAGAATATTTGGAAAAAGGCTAAAGTCTTTTTTATTTACTACGGATGTAGCTATTATAAAAAATACTGATGCAGATGCAGTTATTGCTGTATACCCGTTTACACCACAGCCGCTTATAACACATGCAATTATTTTGTCCGCAGATATACCTGTTTTTTGTGGGGTTGGAAGCGGAATTTCAACAGCCAAAAGAATTTTAAATTTAGCATTAGATGCAGAATTTAAAGGTGCCATGGGAGTTGTTGTAAATAGTCCTACATCTAATGAAGTCATAGAACAAATGAGAGATAGCATAGATATACCAATAATAGTAACTATAGTATCTGAATACGAGGATGTACAAAAGAGAATAGAAGCAGGAGCTACTATAATAAATGTATCTGGAGCTGAGAAAACTGCTAAAATAGTTAAAAAAGTTAGAAGTCAATATCCTAATTTCCCAATAATAGCTACAGGAGGACCTACAGAGGAAAATATAAGAGAAACTATACTTGCAGGAGCTAATGCTATAGCTTTTACGCCTCCTACTTCGGGTGAAATTTTAAGAAAAATTATGAATGAACATAGGAAAAAATATAAAAATGGAAGACCAGAATAAATATTTACAGTATATTATAGGGAGAGGAGTAACTACTTTTATTTTGATTATTTAAAAATAAAAGATTAAATTAGTATGAAGGGTATTTTATATTATTTTAGTGGTACGGGAAATACTAAGTGGGTGGCGGATAGATTTAAAGAAAAATTTCAGTTTTATAACATAGATATAGACTTAGCATATATTCAATCTGTAGAAGAGAGGAAAATAGAAAAATATGATTTCATAATCATTGGCTTTCCTGTCCATTGGAAATTACCACCTAAAATTGTAACAAATTTTTTAAATAGACTAAATAATACAAAAGAAAATACAAGGGCTATAGTATATTCTACACAAGGTGCTTCATCATCTTCAGCGTCTTGTTTTGTTGCAGGATGTTTAAAAAAGAAAGGATATGTACCAGATATACAGGTTAGCATAAAAATGCCTAATAATTTTTACTTCTTTATAGGTAAAAAATATAATGAAAGTGAAATAGAAAATTTGCTTGTTTCTGTTGATAAAAAGATTACAAATATAGTAGAAAGTTTTATAAAGGGAAGGATTGTAAAAGAATCTAATTCTTTAATAAGGCTTCAATTTAGTAAAGTACTGCACAGCGTGTTCAAAGGTAGGGTACCTAAATTATCTAGAAATATATCATCAACTAAAGATTGTGTTAAATGTGGATTATGTCTTAGAAATTGTCCTCAAGGTAATATAACATTTGAAAATGGACATGCAGTTTTTCATAGTAAATGTATTTTATGCTTAAGATGTATACATATATGCCCAATAAATGCAATAAGATATAGAGGTAAGAAAATAGAACAAACTCAAAAAAATATTATACAGGTATTAGATCTGAATAAATAAATTTTTGATACTGAATTACACAAGTAGCTTCTAACAATTCTAATGTTAGAGGCTATTTTAGAATTAAATTTTTTAGCTTGGGAATAATAAAAATACAATATTTTTCAGGAGTGAGTTTTATGATTTCAGCCCAAGATAAAAGAATTGTTGCAGAAAATTGTAAGGAATATGAATCTAAAAATAGTATTCTGGGATTGCAGGTAAGCTATATTTCAGGAAGTTGCAGTAATTGTGTGAATTTTGTAAATAACAAATGCAGTAAAGATTTGCTTTACAAAATTGAACAAGTGATAAGTATGAATTAAATTTAACAGTGAAAGGGGCAGCTAAAATGGAAAGTATAGGGCAAATGGTAGGTGTTGCTAATTCTTGTCCGGGATATGAAAGAAAAAATATTTCATTTAATTCTGGCATAGGAAATTCTGACACCAAAAGCTGTACTAATTGCAGAAACTTGCAAAATGGTATATGTATTAAGGATCTTTATGATAAAGTCTTAACCAGTTTAGATCAAACATAGTTATTAAAAAATTATTTTTCTAATTTTAAAAATATGTATTGACATATAAAAATATAAACTATATAATGATACCAATGAAAGACAAACGTTAGCAAATTTGATATTATTCTATGAAGAGAATAGTAACATGAGTTAGGTAATAGAGAGTCAGTGAAAGGTGTAAACTGATACCGATGCTTTTGTGAATCCGCCTCGGAGAATTATTATGATGAATAATACGGAAAAACCGTTATTTTAATGAGAGAGTTATATTATATAACTAATAAGGGTGGCAACGCGAACCAATCGTCCCTATGTGGGATTTGATTGGTTCTTTTTTATTTATAGTAAATTCTCATATGTTAAATGTTTTGCTAATAGTATTTCAAATTTAATATTATTCTATGAAGAGAATAGTAGCGTAAGTTAGGTAGTAGAGAGTCAGTGGAAGGTGTAAACTGATACCGATACTTTTGTGAATCCACCTCAGAGAATTATTATGATGAATAATACGGAAAAACCGTTATTTTAATGAGAGGGTTATATTATTATAACCAACAAGGGTGGCAACGCGAGGCAATCGTCCCTAAGGGGATTTGGTTGGCTTTTATTTTTTACAACACGCGCTTTATCAGTGTAGAACTTTAAATTGTTAAATAACATTAGATTATTAATTAAATAAATTTATTTGGAGGTAAAAATATGCATAAGAAATTATTTATTCCTGGACCAGTAGAAGTTAGAGAAGATGTATTAGAGAAAATGGCTACACCTATGATAGGACATAGGAGTAAAGAAGCTTCAAAGCTTCAAAGAGACATTAGTGACAAAATGAGAAAAGTATTTCATACAAAGGAGGAAATTTTACTTTCAACATCATCTGGAACAGGACTTCTGGAAGGTGCTATAAGATGTAGTACAGCTAAGAGGGCAGCAGTTTTTTCAATAGGAGCTTTCGGAAAAAGATGGCATCAAATTGCAGAATGTAATAACGTACCAGCAGATTTGTATGAAGTAGAATGGGGTAAAGCAGCAGATGTTAATGAAATAGACAAAGCTTTAGCTACAGGTAAATATGATTCACTTTGTATAACTCATAATGAAACTTCTACAGGAGTTATGAATCCAATAGAAGAAATAGCAGAAATAGTAAAAAAATATCCGGATATAGTATGGTGTGTAGATACAGTTAGTTCCATGGGAGGCACTAAAATAGAAGTGGATAAGCTTGGCATCGATATATGTTTGACATCGAGCCAGAAAGCTTTAGGACTTCCTCCAGGAATGGCTATATGCTCTTTTTCAAAAAAAGCAGTAGAAAGAGCAAAAAATGTAAAGTTTAGAGGATATTATTTGGATTTACTTTCAATATATAATTATATACAAAAGAAAGATTATCAATATCCATCTACTCCATCCCTTTCACATATGTTTGCAATGGATTATCAGTTGGATAGGATCTTAGAAGAGGGACTTGAAAATAGATATAATAGACATTTGGAAATGGCTAAATATGTGAGAGAATGGGCTAAAAAGTATTTTGAATTATTTGCAGATGAAAGATATCTTTCAAATACTCTTACTAATATAAAGAATACTAGGGACATAGATGTAGCAGAACTTAATAAAAAGTTGGGCGAAAGAGGATTCCAGATATCAAATGGATACGGAAAATTAAAAGGAAAAGCATTTAGAATAGCTCATATGGCTGATTGTACTCTGGATGATATAAAAGAACTTTTGGAAAATATTAATGACATATTAGGATTATAAGTTTTAAGGGGGCTAGGGAAATGATAAAAGTATTAGTTAGTGATGGAATGGAAAAAGAAGCTTTAAATAAATTAATAGAAGATGGTTATGAAGTTGTAGACAAACATTTTGAAGAAGATGAATTAAAAGAAAAAATAAAAGAATTTGATGTAATAGTAGTTAGATCTGCTACTAAAATAAGAAAACCACTTATAGATGAAGCTAAAAAAGGTAATTTAAGACTTATAATAAGAGGTGGGGTTGGAGTAGATAATATAGATGTAAAGTATGCTACTCAAAATGGAATAACAGTTAGAAATACTCCAAATGCTAGTACTGTGTCAGTAGCGGAGCTTACTATGGGGCACATATTTGCAGTATCAAGATATATTAATATAGCAAATGTAACTATGAGAGATGGAAAATGGGAGAAAAAGAAATATAAAGGTGTAGAATTGTATGGAAAAACATTGGGCCTTATAGGATTTGGAAGAATTGCAAAAGAGGTTGCAAAGAGAGCAGCTGCTATGGGAATGAGGATAATATATACAGACATTCTTGGTATGGCAAAGGGATATAATAATTATGAATTCTGTGAACTCAACGATTTGTTAAAGAAGGCAGATTATATATCTGTTCATATACCTTTTAATAAGGAGCAGGGAGCTGTAGTAGGAGAAAAAGAATTCAACATTATGAAAGATGGAGTTTTTGTAATAAACTGTGCAAGAGGTGGAGTTATAGATGAGAAAGCTCTAGCAAAGGCATTAAATACAGGAAAGGTAGCAGGAGCTGCACTAGATGTATTTGAAAATGAGCCTAAACCATGTGAAGAACTCTTAAATAATGATAGAGTATCAGTAACACCTCATATAGGTGGTTCAACAGTTGAAGCTCAAAAGAGAATTGGAATGGAAATTGTAGATATAGTTAAAAAATGTTTAGATAAAAATTTGGTTAATGCATAAGGAGGACTAAAATGGCAACTTTAAAAGCCTTCAAAGCCATAAGACCAAGGGAAGATGCAGCTTGTAAAATAGCTGCACTTCCCTATGATGTTATGAATAGTGAAGAGGCAAGAGAAATGGCAAAAGACAATGCATATTCTTTTTTGCATATAGATAAAGCTGAAATTGATTTAGACAGAAATATAGATCCTTATGATAAAAAAGTATATGAAAAGGCAAATGAAAATTTGCAAAACATGATAAATAATAATTTGCTTATAAAAGATAATAAGAAAAATCTATATATATATAGACTGATCAGAAATGGAAAGGCACAGACAGGTATAGTAGGATGTACTTCCATAGATGATTATATTGATAATAAAATAAAAAAGCATGAATTTACAAGAAAAGACAAGGAACAGGATAGAATAAACCATGTTGATACTTGTGATGCAAATACAGGACCAATTTTTTTGACATATAGATATAATGAAAAAATTAATAATATAGTAGATAAATGGACTAATGAAAAAAAACCGGTTTATGATTTTGTAGCTGAGGACGGCGTTACAAATACTGTATGGGTTATAGATGATGACAAGGTAATAGATACTATTTGTCAGTTGTTTAATAATATAGACAGTCTTTATATAGCAGATGGTCATCATAGGACAGCTTCTGCAGTTAAAGTTGGTATTAAAAGAAGAAAGGAAAATCCAGGTTACAAGGGAGATGAAGAATTTAATTTCTTTCTGTCTGTACTTTTTCCAGATTCAGAGTTAAGTATCATGGATTATAACAGAGTTGTAAAAGATTTGAATGGCCTTACCCGTGATGAATATATGAATAAGATTTCAAAAAAGTTTAATGTGAAAGAATATGAAGGTAAAGATCCTTATAGACCTTCTAAGAAACATACTTATGGTATGTATTTAGATGGAAAGTGGTATGAGATTGAAGCAAAAGAGGGTACTTATGATCCTTGTGATGTTGTTGAAAAACTAGATGCTTCTGTACTTCAAAATAACTTATTGAACCCAATTCTTGGGATAGATGATCCGCGTACAAATCCTAGAATTGATTTTGTAGGAGGAATAAGGGGACTTAATGAATTAGAAAAAAGGGTAGATAAGGAGAGACAAGGAGTTGCTTTTTCAATGTATCCAACTACATTAGATGACCTAATGGGAATTGCTGACGCGGGAAAAGTAATGCCTCCTAAATCCACCTGGTTTGAACCTAAACTTAGAAGTGGTTTATTCATTCATGAATTAAAGTAAATATCATATAAAGCTTCAGCCTGGTTAGGTTGGAGCTTTTATTTAATGGAAAGACTATTATAACTAATATTAAGGAAGAAAAAGCATTTTTACTGATAAAATAATAGCCATTTTTTATGTTATAATTAATTAAGAAAGTTTAATTTCAAATTAGTATATACAAAAATATAAGAATTAATTTTTAAATTGGAATTTCTATAGTATTGATTTAATTGGGAGAGATAGAAATGCTTAAAGAACAACTTGTAACCATTAGTTTAGTTAGTGGGAGTAATAGTGAATATATAATAAGGGATAACTGTGGCATAACTTTAGGACGGGTATTCATAATTGAAATTTCCTCTAAAAATAAATGCTGTATACTTAGAATAAAATTTTATAAGTGGGGGGAGTCTAGTTACAGGTTGCTTAAAAATTCACTTAGTATATTTGTAGAAATACTTTTTAAAAATGCTAATTTAAATAAAATAAATATATTAGCAGATGAAGATATAAATATAGCTGCATTTACAGATCTAGGATTTGAACTTGAAGGTATAATAGCAAATAGTATTAAGTCTGATTCTGGATATAAGAATGAAATATTATTTGGATTACAACTGGATAAATTTAAAAACATAAGCATTAATAGGGGATTACATATAAAAGGTAGTAAGATAAATATTTCAGTACTAACACCAGAAAATGCAGAAAGTGTACTAAATTATTATATAAAGAATAAAGATTATCTGAGTAAATTTGAGCCTGATCGTGAAAAAAATTTTTATACTTTAGATATTCAAAAGAGGATTTTAATTGAAAGTTACAGGGAATTTTTGAGCGGCAAAAGTGTGAATCTTGGAATATATAAAGATAAAACGTTTATAGGAAAGATACAGATATCTAATATAGTTATGGGAGTGTTTAAAAGCGCATTTGTAGGATATTCTATAGATGAAGATGAGCAGGGGAAGGGATATATGAAAGAGGCATTAAAATTAACTCTTGAGTATGCCTTTAATGAAATGGACCTTCATAGAATAGAAGCTTCTACATTAGTAGATAATATAAGATCTCAGAAAGTTCTTTTAAGTTGTGGGTTTAAGGAAATTGGATTGAATGAAAAGTACATATTTATAAATGGAAAATGGCAAGATCATTTAACTTTTAGTAAGATTAATCCAAGAGGATAATAAAGTAAGGTTTGGTCCTTAAAAGCAGGAGTTTGTAAGTATAAATTACATAAACATATCCATGTGTATCTTTATATAAAAAATGTAGAAATAAATAGAATATAGAAGTATTAGTGATGTAAACTTAAAATTTTTAAGTTATTATGTATTATGGAACCTTAACCTGTGGTATAATAGTCTTCGTTGTCTTGAGAAAAAAGATTTCGGCCAATATATTTTATAAGAAATAAAAAAACATGTTGACAGATTAGAACTCAGATGATATACTATAAAAGCTGTCGAAGTGAGACAGCAAAATGATCCTTGAAAATTAAACAGAGGAAGATATAAGTACAACTTATTTAGAATAAACCAGCAATTCTTTTGAGCTGCGAGAGCAGCTAAAAAAGTAATTTCGTAATAAGAAGAGTCAATACAAACTTTTAAATTAAGAGTTTGATCCTGGCTCAGGACGAACGCTGGCGGCGTGCTTAACACATGCAAGTCGAGCGATGAAGCTCCTTCGGGAGTGGATTAGCGGCGGACGGGTGAGTAACACGTGGGTAACCTACCTCAAAGAGGGGGATAGCCTCCCGAAAGGGAGATTAATACCGCATAATAATCAATTTTCACATGAAAACTGATTTAAAGGAGTAATCCGCTTTGAGATGGACCCGCGGCGCATTAGCTAGTTGGTAGGGTAACGGCCTACCAAGGCGACGATGCGTAGCCGACCTGAGAGGGTGATCGGCCACATTGGAACTGAGAGACGGTCCAGACTCCTACGGGAGGCAGCAGTGGGGAATATTGCACAATGGGCGAAAGCCTGATGCAGCAACGCCGCGTGAGTGAAGAAGGTTTTCGGATTGTAAAGCTCTGTCTTTGGGGACGATAATGACGGTACCCAAGGAGGAAGCCACGGCTAACTACGTGCCAGCAGCCGCGGTAATACGTAGGTGGCGAGCGTTGTCCGGAATTACTGGGCGTAAAGAGTGCGTAGGCGGATATTTAAGTGAGATGTGAAATACCCGGGCTTAACCCGGGCACTGCATTTCAAACTGGGTATCTGGAGTGCGGGAGAGGAGAATGGAATTCCTAGTGTAGCGGTGAAATGCGTAGAGATTAGGAAGAACACCAGTGGCGAAGGCGATTCTCTGGACCGTAACTGACGCTGAGGCACGAAAGCGTGGGTAGCAAACAGGATTAGATACCCTGGTAGTCCACGCCGTAAACGATGAGTACTAGGTGTAGGAGGTATCGACCCCTTCTGTGCCGCAGTAAACACAATAAGTACTCCGCCTGGGAAGTACGATCGCAAGATTAAAACTCAAAGGAATTGACGGGGGCCCGCACAAGCAGCGGAGCATGTGGTTTAATTCGAAGCAACGCGAAGAACCTTACCTGGACTTGACATACCCTGAATATCTTAGAGATAAGAGAAGCCCTTCGGGGCAGGGATACAGGTGGTGCATGGTTGTCGTCAGCTCGTGTCGTGAGATGTTAGGTTAAGTCCTGCAACGAGCGCAACCCCTGTTGTTAGTTGCTAACATTTAGTTGAGCACTCTAGCAAGACTGCCGCGGTTAACGCGGAGGAAGGTGGGGATGACGTCAAATCATCATGCCCCTTATGTCCAGGGCAACACACGTGCTACAATGGGCAGTACAGAGAGAAGCAAGACCGCAAGGTGGAGCAAACCTCAAAAACTGCCCCCAGTTCGGATTGCAGGCTGAAACTCGCCTGCATGAAGTTGGAGTTGCTAGTAATCGCGAATCAGAATGTCGCGGTGAATACGTTCCCGGGCCTTGTACACACCGCCCGTCACACCATGAGAGCTGGCAACACCCGAAGTCCGTAGTCTAACTTAGGAGGACGCGGCCGAAGGTGGGGTTAGTAATTGGGGTGAAGTCGTAACAAGGTAGCCGTAGGAGAACCTGCGGCTGGATCACCTCCTTTCTAGGGAGTCGAAAGATAGAGTATAATCTATCTTATAAATTGATGGTTTAAGTAAGTTTACAATCTACTCTGTTTAATTTTGAAGGATCATAGATTCTTCTTTCATTTTGCAACCAATTAGGAAAGTAAAATGAAAAATTGTCCTTTGAAAATTGCACAGTAAATAAGAAATAAAGTAAAGCTAAGGTTATAATATAACCTTTGTAGATGATACAAAGAAAATTGGCAGTAACGAGTACAGCAAGGAAAAGACCGAATGAGGAGCGGAGTTTACTTATGTAAATGAGCACCGGAATGAGGTATTTGACGAAGCTGGACGAAGTTAATGACGATTTTCGATAATGAAAGGTCAAGCTACAAAGGGCGCATGGAGGATGCCTTGGCACCAGGAGCCTAAGAAGGACGCGATAAGCTGCGAAAAGCTCTGGGTAGGCGCAAATAGCCAGAGAACCAGAGATATCCGAATGGGGAAACCCACCTAGCAAACACTAGGTACTGCAAACTGAATACATAGGTTTGTAGAGGCAAACCCGGGGAACTGAAACATCTAAGTACCCGGAGGAAGAGAAAGAAACATCGATTTCCTAAGTAGCGGCGAGCGAAAGGGAAAGAGTCCAAACCAGGAACTTGTTCCTGGGGTTGCGGATAGATTATAAATACTGTGAAGTGCTAATTGAAGAGAGCTGGAAGGCTCTGCCGGAGAAGGTAAAAGCCCTGTAAATGAAAGCAAAGAACAGTCAGATCTAATCCAGAGTACCACGAGACACGAGAAACCTTGTGGGAAACAGGGAGGACCACCTCCCAAGGCTAAATACTACCTGGTGACCGATAGAGAAGGAGTACCGTGAGGGAAAGGTGAAAAGAACCCCGGGAGGGGAGTGAAATAGAACCTGAAACCGTGTGTCCACAAACAGTCGAAGTACGTAAAGTACGACGGCGTGCTTTTTGTAGAACGAGCCAGCGAGTTACGATGTGCAGCAAGGTTAAGTACTTAAGGTACGGAGCCGGAGGGAAACCGAGTCTGAAAAGGGCGCGAAGTTGTATGTTGTAGACCCGAAACCGAGTGACCTATCCATGGCCAGGTTGAAGCGGAAGTAAAATTCCGTGGAGGACCGAACCACGTTGGTGTTGAAAAACCATGGGATGAGCTGTGGATAGCGGAGAAATTCCAATCGAACTCGGAGATAGCTGGTTCTCCTCGAAATAGCTTTAGGGCTAGCGTCGGAAATGAGTAATGGAGGTAGAGCACTGAATGGGGTAGGGGCTGACAACAGTTACTGAACCTTATCAAACTCCGAATGCCATATACTTGAATTCCGGCAGTCAGACTGCGAATGATAAGATCCGTGGTCAAAAGGGAAACAGCCCAGACCACCAGCTAAGGTCCCAAAGTGTAAGTTAAGTGGGAAAGGATGTGTGATTTCTAAGACAACTAGGATGTTGGCTCAGAAGCAGCCACTCATTTAAAGAGTGCGTAATAGCTCACTAGTCAAGAGATCATGCGCCGAAAATGTCCGGGGCTAAAACTTACCACCGAAGCTGTGGACTCGAAAGAGTGGTAGAGGAGCATCCTGTATGAGTAGAAGTCGTACCGGAAGGAACGGTGGATTGTACAGGAGAGAGAATGCTGGCATAAGTAGCGAGAAATAAGTGAGAATCTTATTGGTCGAAAACCTAAGGTTTCCTGGGGAAGGTTCGTCCGCCCAGGGTAAGTCGGGACCTAAGCCGAGGCCGAAAGGCGTAGGTGATGGACAATCGGTTGAAATTCCGATACCGCATAAAAGCGTTTGACAAAAGGGATGACGCAGGAGGATAAGGTGTGCATACAATTGGATGTATGTCTAAGCACCGAGTCAGGTATACCAGGAAAATCCGGTATATCAATGATGAGGTGTTATGGGGAACCCGTAAGGGGAAGTACCTGATTTCACGCTGCCAAGAAAAGTCTCTATGGAGTTTTTATGTGCCCGTACCGCAAACCGACACAGGTAGGTGAGGAGAGAATCCTAAGACCATCGGAAGAATTGTTGTTAAGGAACTAGGCAAATTAACCCCGTAACTTAGGGAGAAGGGGAGCCACGCAAGTGGCCGCAGAGAAAAGGCTCAAGCAACTGTTTATCAAAAACACAGGTTTCTGCTAAAGCGAAAGCTGAAGTATAGGAGCTGACGCCTGCCCGGTGCTGGAAGGTTAAGGGGAAGACTAAGCGTAAGCGAAGGTCAGAACTTAAGCCCCAGTAAACGGCGGCCGTAACTATAACGGTCCTAAGGTAGCGAAATTCCTTGTCGGGTAAGTTCCGACCCGCACGAATGGCGTAATGATTTGAGCACTGTCTCGACAACAAATCCGGCGAAATTGAAGTGCAAGTGAAGATGCTTGCTACCCGCGATTGGACGGAAAGACCCCGTAGAGCTTTACTGCAGTTTAGCACTGAATTTCGGTATTGTCTGTACAGGATAGGTGGGAGACTAGGAAGTAGTGGCGCCAGCCATTACAGAGTCGATGTTGGGATACCACCCTGACAGTACTGGGATTCTAACCGGGCTCCATGAAACTGGAGACGGGACAATGTTAGGCGGGCAGTTTGACTGGGGCGGTCGCCTCCTAAAAAGTAACGGAGGCGTACAAAGGTTCCCTCAGAAGGGTTAGAAATTCTTCGAAGAGTGCAAAGGCAGAAGGGAGCTTGACTGCGACACAAACAAGTGGAGCAGGGACGAAAGTCGGGCTTAGTGATCCGGTGGTACCTCGTGGGAGGGCCATCGCTCAACGGATAAAAGCTACCTCGGGGATAACAGGCTGATCTCCCCCAAGAGTTCACATCGACGGGGAGGTTTGGCACCTCGATGTCGGCTCGTCGCATCCTGGGGCTGAAGTAGGTCCCAAGGGTTGGGCTGTTCGCCCATTAAAGCGGCACGCGAGCTGGGTTCAGAACGTCGTGAGACAGTTCGGTCCCTATCCGTCGCGGGCGCAGGAAATTTGAGAGGAGCTGTCCTTAGTACGAGAGGACCGGGATGGACCGACCGCTGGTGAACCAGTTGTTCCGCCAGGAGCATAGCTGGGTAGCCAAGTTGGGAAGGGATAAACGCTGAAAGCATCTAAGTGTGAAGCCCACCTCAAGATAAGATTTCCCATAGCGTAAGCTAGTAAGACCCCTCGAAGAACACGAGGAGATAGGTCAGAGGTGTAAGCAGGGTAACTTGCTAAGCTGACTGATACTAATAGGTCGAGGGCTTGACCAAATAAAAAGCGAAAGAAAAAAGTTTACTGTGCAATTTTGAGAGGACAGAAACAATTGAGAATTGATAGTTGACAATTTACAATTGTTATGACCTTAAAAAAGCAATATAAAAGAAAATTGGTAGTAACGAGTACAGCGAGGAAAATGATGAACGAGGAGCGGAACTTACTAAAGTAATTGAGCACCGGAGTGAGTTGTTTGACGAAGCTGGACGAAGTTAATAACAATTTTCGATAATAAAATCTGGTGGTAATGACGTGAAGGTAACACCCCTTTCCATACCGAACAGGAAGGTTAAGCTTCAGGGTGCCGATGGTACTGCAGGGGAGGCCCTGTGGGAGAATAGGTCGCTGCCAGGTTATATGGTTCACTAGCTCAGTTGGTAGAGCACATGACTTTTAATCATGTTGTCCGGGGTTCGATTCCCCGGTGAGCCACCAAAAGAAGTACTTGAATGTACTTCTTTTTTTATATATTTTTTTATATGGAAAAAAGCCATAAAATATGGCTTTAGTTATTTAATGTAAATTGAATTAAGCAGCTCTTTTCCCGTAGAAGTTTTAAAATATTTATTTTTCATGTATTCTATATCAGATATTTTAATATTATTCTCATATGTATTTACTAAAAAATCACTTTCAATCAATATCTGTAAGTCTATTTTATCAATTTTATTGTAACTATGGTGATTACCTATTAAAAAACATACTCTTTTAATTATTGTATCATCTAGATCTATTTCTTTAAGCAGTTCTTTAGCTACAGGAGGCCCTTCAATTTCTTGATAATTTCCAGCTGAACTATTATACTTCCTTTCACTTTCTTTAATCCCTATATCATGAAGTATAGAAGCTAATTCAAGTATAAGCATTTCATTATCGTTTAATCCTTCTAATTGGCCTATAGTTTTGCTGAAACCATATACTTTTAAAGCATGATTTATTCTTTTTATATCATTTCCAAAATAAAGTATCATTTTTTTAGTAACGTAACTTGCTAAATCTGACATGAGTACCTCCTTATATTTAAATTATAGTATTAGTATATCTAATTTGTATTAGTATATCAATTTTACTGTGATAAAATATTCATATATTTATTAATTAAAAAATAGGGGATTAGGTGTAATGAAAAGTATTTTATTAGTAGAAGATGATAAATCATTAAATAGGGGAATTAGCTTTAAATTGAATAAAGAAGGATACAAGGTTTTTTCATCAAGAACTATTGAAGAAGCAAAAATAATATTAGAAGAAAATAGTGTTGACCTTATGATCCTTGATGTAGGATTGCCTGATGGAAATGGATTTGATTTCTGTGGGGAAGTTAGGAAAAGAAATGACTTACTTATTATATTCTTAACGGCTTGTGATCAAGAAATTGATATTGTAACAGGACTTGATATGGGAGCAGATGACTATATAGCCAAGCCATTTAGTCTTATGGTATTAATGTCTAAAATAAATGCTCTACTTCGAAGAAATTCTAATAAAAATCAAAGCAAAAAAATCGTATCTGGAGATATAGTTTTTTCTATAACGGATATGAAAGTGTTAAAAAATGAAGAGGAATTATTTCTAAGTAAGACTGAAATAAAACTTTTAAAATATTTAATGGATAATGCAGGACAAATCATAACCAAAGATCAGCTTTTAAATAAATTATGGGACATAGATAGCACATTTGTAGATGAAAATACCATAGCAGTAAATATAAGAAGACTTAGAGAAAAGATAGAGGACAATCCTTCAACACCTAAATATATAAAGAATGTTAGGGGAATGGGATATATATGGACAGAAGGATGTGTAAAGATATGATTGAATATTTAAAAGAAAATCCCTTATTAAAGAAAGTATTTAATATAATGATTATTACTATATTAAGTACCTTAGTGATAACTTGTTTTGTAAATTACTATATAACTGAACAAGTGTATAAGCAAAATATAAATTCTACACTTCAACTAGTTGGAACACTTACAAGATTAAATCCTGGAAATGAAACTGAAATTGTAAAAACTGTACTGCTTAAAAAATATGATGCTAAAAATTTGGAATATGGAAAAAACATTGCTAAAAAATATGGCTATGATGATGAAGTTACAGCATGGAATGATGATGCATTTAATAAAAATGTATATAATATGATAAAAATTAATTTTATATTGTTTATAGTAATCTTAATTGAATCAATGTGGATTTTCAGAAGTTGCAGTTCATATATTATGAAAAGGCTTGAATATATATTAAATAGTGTTGATGAGGCAATAAATGGAAAACTATTGACGGATATGAATAGCTTCAATGAAGGAATTTTGCCTAAGATATATTCTAAGCTGTGCGATTTAAGCAGAATACTTAATTTAAATATCGAAAAATTATATAGGGAAAAAGAAAATATAAAGTCACTTGTTACAGATATTTCACATCAAATAAAAACTCCCCTATCCTCAATTAAACTCTTTAATTCAATTCTAATAGAAGATGAAAGTATAAGTAAAAACGAAAAAAGAGAATTTTTAAATACAATAAAAGAAGAGGTTTTAAAACTTGAGTGGCTTACAGGTTCACTTATAAAGTTGTCCAGGCTTGAAGCTAGTATGATTGAGCTAAAAAAAGAAAAAAAATCTATAAAGGATACAATATATAAAGCTATAGAAGGAGTTTATTCAAAAGCTCTGCAAAAAAATATAGAGATAAATGCTGAAAATGTATATGAATTTTCTATTTTTCATGATGTGAGATGGACTAAAGAAGCAATAATTAATGTACTTGAAAATGCCATAAAGTATACAGATAGTACTGGAAAAATAAATGTAAGTATGAGTGATATGAACTTTTTTATAAGAATTGATATAGAAGATACCGGTATAGGAATACTGGGTGAGGATTTCAACAAGATTTTTAAACGATTCTTTAGAGGGAGTTGCAAAATGGTTCAAGAATCTGAAGGCTCTGGAGTAGGCTTATATCTTACAAGAAAGATACTAGAAGAACAAGGTGGAAGTATAATGGTTGATTCAAAACTAGGGGAGGGAAGTAAGTTCAGTCTTTTCTTACAAAAATGTAAGTGATGTTGAAAGTGAATTGTAATATTAACATGTTATCCTCTAAGTATAATAATTGGATGTTGAAGAGAGGTAATGTTATGAAAGTATTGGAAGTAAAATCTCTAAAAAAATATTATGGGAAAGATGAGAATTTAGTTAAAGCAGTCGATAATGTAAGTTTTTTTGTAGATGAAGGAGAGTTTGTTGTAATAATTGGTACATCAGGTTCAGGTAAGAGTACGCTGCTTCACATGGTTGGAGGTCTTGATAGACCAACATCAGGGGAAGTTTATATTGTAGGGCAGAATATATTTTCAATGAAGGATGATAAGCTTGCTATATTTAGGAGAAGAAATATAGGTTTTGTTTTTCAAGCATACAATCTTATACCAGTCTTAAACGTGTGGGAAAACATAACACTCCCAATAGGACTTGATGGTAAAGATGTGGATGAAAGTTATGTTAAAGAACTTATGGAAACTTTAAATATATATAATAAGAAAAATTCACTTCCAAATGCTCTGTCAGGTGGACAACAACAGAGAACGGCTATATGTAGAGGTCTTGCAGCTAAACCGTCTATAATACTTGCAGATGAACCTACAGGAAATCTTGATTCCAAGACGGCGCAAGAAGTTATGGCGCTCTTGAAGATGTCAGTAAAAAAATATCATCAAACTCTAATTATGATAACTCATGATGATAAAATTGCACAGATGGGTGATAGAGTGATTAGAATTGAAGACGGAAAAATAGTGCAGGGGAGGGAGTAAGTATGAATTATATATCCAATCTTGCTAGGAAGAATTTAAAGTTTTCTAAAACCAAGAATATACTGATCATACTCACTATAGCGTTAGCTACTTGTCTCATAACTGCTGCTGGAATAATGTTTTACAGTATACAAAGTTCTATGATAAATGGAGCTGAAGAAGCAATGGGAAACTATCATGGAATGTATGTTAATGTAAATGATAAACAAATCGAAACTCTAAAGAATAATAGGAAAATTGAAAAGTTAGGGGAATATATTCCATTTAAAAATATAAAAAATAAAGATTTAAGTGATTCTCAAATGGAGTTATTTTATACTGATTATGCAGGGGCAGATATGACGAATGTGAAATTAAAACAAGGAAACTTGCCTCAAAAATCAAATGAAATAGCACTAGAATCATGGGTACTTGACAAATTAAAAGTAAAATCTAAAATAGGAGAAAGCATTCATATTAAATATGAAAACAATAAAAGTATGGATTTTATTTTAAGTGGAATATTAAGCGATGATAAAATACGTAAGCAGAAAAATAATGTCATAGGTGTAGTATCAAAAAAACTTGTAACTCGAAATTCATCTAAAATAAAGATGGCATGTTATGTAAGAGTTAAAAATCATAGAAATATTATGAGCACTGTTTTTGATATTGGACATAGTATTGGTTTAAAGGATGAAAATATAAAGACAAATTCACTGTATATAAGTGCAGTAGGAGGAGATCCATCATTACTAATATCATTTCTTGTTATAGCTTTAATTATAGTAATTGCAACTATTGTGGTTATCTATAATATATTTTATGTATCTGTTATTGAAAGAATAAAACAATTTGGTCTTCTTTCTGCAATTGGTGCAACTAAAAAGCAAATTAGAAAAGTTATATTTAAAGAAGGATTTACTTTATCAATTATAGCAATTCCAATAGGGATTATATTTGCACATGCAATATATTATATAGTAAGGCAACTATTAATTTCAAAGTACTCCATAGAAATAAAATCTTCACCATATATTATAATTATTTCGGCACTGATAAGTTTATTAGCAGTTGTAATTTCTCTTAGAAAACCAGAAAAGCTTTCTTCGAGAATATCTCCAGTAGAATCAATGAGATACAGTGGTGTAGAAATAAATTCAAAGAAAAAAGAAAGAAATTCAATTAAAAAAATATCTATATCTAAAATTGCACATTTAAATCTCTGGCGAAATAAAAAGAGAACGATTATGACCATGATTTCTCTTACTATGAGTGGCATTTTATTTATTGTAATTTGTACTATACTTAAAAGTATGAATATAGATAATTTAACAAAACAAGATTTTAAACACGAATTTTCATTAACAAGCACAGAAACAGCGGGCAATCATTTAAATGATAAGATGATAAATAATATAAAAAATATTAAAGGTGTTAAAAATGTTAGTACTGAAAAATATACCGGTAATATATCTGTTAACAATTTGAGCTATGGACTATATGGATATGATGATTATCTTTTAGGTAAATTTAAAAAATATTTAATAGCTGGAAAAATATCTCCTGAGGAATTAAAAAGTAAAGATGAAGTTTTAGTTGCAACTAATTATGACAAAAATGATAACAGGATTTGCAAATATAAAGTTGGAGATAAAATAAATTTATCAATTGTAGTAGATAAAAATGGGAAACAAACAGAAAGCATAAAAAAACAATTTACTGTGGCAGGTATAGTCAGTAAGAATATAGGAAGTTTTGGCTGGAAAATAGATGGATATGATCTTATAACCCACGAAGATGTGTTTACAAGAGGAGAATTTAAGGACAAGTTAGCTAGTGCAAATGACAACAAGATATCAGGAGTATATATAGACATTGACAGCAGTAAATTTGAATCTATAAAAAGTAAGCTTAAGTCAGTTTCACAAAAGGACAATAGAATATTTTATGATTCACATACGGATTATAAAAAAGAAATTGAAAGTCAGTATATGGGGATACAAATTATTGCAATGAGTTTTATTGTCATTATAGCCCTTATTGGGATTTTAAATCTTATAAATACCATGATTACAAGTATACTTACTAGAAAAAAAGAGTACGGCATGCTTCAAGCTGTTGGACTTTCAGACAGAGAGCTTCGCAAAATGCTTCAAATTGAAGGAATATATTATTCTCTTGGAAGTTCCTTAATGTCTATAATTTTTGGAACATCTTTAGGATACCTGTGTTTTAAATTGTTTAAAAAGTCCGGAGCAGATTATGCAGAATATAAATTACCACTAGGTTCAATTCTAGTATTGATTTTAGCGTTTGCCATAATAACAATACTCATAACTTATTTAATTGAAAATAAGTTAAAAAAGGAATCAATTATAGATAGAATAAGATATAGTGAATAAAATTAAGTTTTCACCTAGAAATTTTACGTAAAGTTTCTAAGTGAAAACTTTTATTTATCCGATGACTACCTGCTCTAATACTCCCACTTTCCCAAGTTGGAGTAAAGAGCAGGTACGTCCCTGGATAACGATTTCTAAGCATTAGGTGGAGTCAAAACTTCATCTGATGCTAAGAACTCTGTTTATATGTATGCTATAATTGGATTATGATAGGTCATAAAGTTAGCTGCAGAATATATGATAACTAATGTGTAATTAAATTATCAGTGTATTTGATTGGAGGTAAAAATGGAGGATTTAGATTTATTCAAAGAAATATGCGAAACTCATGCACCAAGTGGCAGAGAAGACTGGCTGTATTCTATTATAGAAGATAATTTTAATCAATTTGGAGATATAACTATAAGCAAGCTAAATAATATGTATATACATAAAGAGGGAAAAACTTCTAGCAAATTAATGATAATGTCTCATGCAGATGAAGTTTTTTTAATGGTAAAAGAAATAACAAAAGAAGGCTTTGTAAAATTTAAAGGATTGGGAATAGATGCTAAAAGCCTTGTTGCTCAAGAAGTTATCATTCATGGAAAAGAAAATATATCTGGAGTTGTGGCGTTAAAATATGATTATAGTGATAAACAAAAAAATAAAGTTAGTGTGGAAAACCTATATATAGAAACTGGTTTTTGCACAGAAAAATTAAGAAGTTTAATTAAGGTAGGAGATTATATTACTTTAGATAGAAAAATGGTAGGGCTTTTAAATGACAATGTGAGTTGTAAGTCAATAGATAACAGAGCTAGCATTTTTGCTATGTATGTTTGTGCGGAAGAACTTAAAAATGTAAATCCAGATTTAAATGTTTATTTTGTATGTTCATGTCAGGAGGAAGTAGGACATAGAGGAGCCAAAATGGCAAGTTACGAAGTTAAACCTGATATAGGTATAGCACTTGATGTTACTTTTGATGGTGGAACTTTAGGAGATAGCGATAGGGAAAATAAGCTGGGAGCAGGGCCAGTTATATGTATAGGCCCTAATATACATACTAAAATTAAAAACAGGATAATACAAACTGCAGATAAATATAACATTCCATACCAAATTGAAGTTGAGCCGGGAAACACTGGAACTGATGCTTGGGATATTCAAACTGCAGAAGGGGGAATACCTACACTTCTTATATCTATTCCTATAAAGTATATGCATACTTCTGTAGAAGTGGTAAATTTGAAAGATATCAAAAACACAGGAAGACTTTTGGCTAGGTTTATTCAAGAGTTAAAAGAGGATGAATTGGAGGGATTATTTTGCTTTTAGAAAAACTATCTAACTGTATAGGACCTTCTGGTTATGAAGAAGAAATTAGGAATGTAATAAAAGAGGAGTTGTACACTTTTACTGATAATGTAACTGTAGATAGAATGGGAAACGTTATAGTCCATAGTGATGATAATGATAATTCTTCACCTAAAATAATGATAGCTTCTCACATGGATGAGAGAGGTCTTATAATTACAGCTTATAATGATGATGGAACTCTAAAGTTTTCAACTTTAGGTAAAATGGAAAAAGGAGCACTGCCTTGTAAAACTGTTTTAATTGGAAACAAAAAAGTACATGGCGTTATAGGCATAAAACCAATACATCTTCAGGATAAAAGTGAAAGAAATAAAAATATATCCTATGATGATATGTGTATAGATATCGGAGCCTCAAGTAAAAATGAGTGTAAGAAGACTGTTTCACTTGGAGATTTTGTAGTATTTGACAATAGTTTTTCTGATTTTGGAGACAATTTAGTAAAAGGTAAGGCTTTAGATAATAGGATAGGATGTTCTATACTTTTAGAATTATTAAGGGAAAAATGTGAGTGTAATTTATATGGAGTGTTTTATGTCCAGGGAAATATAGATAAAAGAGGAATTTATACTGCGGCTTATAATGTTAAGCCTGATATAATGATAGATTTAGATACTATAAATAGTACTGATGGGGAAGGTGTACCGGAATATTTAAAAACAAATGAACTTACAGGAGGACCCGTGATACCTTTTAATATGGAAGAGTCTATATTTAATAGAGACATTGTAAAATCTATTAGAAATAAGGCAGATACTATGGGAATTGCTTATAAAAAGAGCATAAGTACTAAGGATACAAGTAAACTTAAACCAGTCCGTTTACCTATTAATAACTGCAAGACAGCAGCGGTATTAATACCATGCAAACATATGGATTATAATATTTCAATGTGCAGCTTGATGGATTATGAAAGTACTTTAACTTTGGTAAAAAGTTATTTGTCAGATTTATAGATGATAATTTAAAATATTGAGGGGTGAAATTTTTATGGATAAACTTCTAATAAAATTAATCAATTCTTTTGGAGTTAGTGGTAAAGAAGATGAAGTGAGGGAAGTAATAAAGGAACGTTTAAATGAAATCAATCAAGATATGTATGAAGATGATATAGGTAATGTAATAGTAAAATTAGGTTCTGGTGAAACTAAAATAATGTTGTGTACTCATATGGACTCTGTGGGATTTATAGTAAACCATATAGATGATGATGGCATGATAAGGGTGGACAACATAGGAAATTTTAAAAAGGAAGATATATCCCATAGTTTCATAAGGTTTGATAATGGAACCTTAGGAAAAATATATACTTCCGAAGAAGGCGAATTTGTAGATATAGGCGTGAATGAAAAGGAAGATGCTTTAAAAAAGGTAAATGAAGGGGATATGGCATCTCTTGTAGGACCGTATTTAAGTGTAGGTGACAATAATGTTATAAGCCCACTTTTACATAATAAGGTAGGATGTTATATACTTTTAAAGCTTATAGAATATGTAAAAGTAGAAAATGCAGAGCTTGATTTCGTATTTGCATCTCAAGGTGAAATAGGAGGAATAGGTGCCAGAATTGTTGCAAATAATATAAATCCTGATTACTGCATAATAGTTGGTACTGAAAATGCTACAAATGCAGAAGAAAGAAAAAACAACATAAATATAGATGAAGGGCCAGTAATTAAAATTATGGATAGTTCACTTATAATGCATAAAGATATAAAAGAGATGTTAGAAAATTGTGCTAAAAGATCAGAAATAAATTTACAATACAGCATAAGTACAGGTAAATCTGAAGGGGAATTAGTACATAAAGAGAGAATTGGAATAAGAACCGGAGAAATCGCAGTACCATGTAGATACAAGTATTCCACATCTGAAATGGTATCAATAAATGATATAGAAGATACTATAAAAGTATTAAAGCAACTGGAAAACTTTAAGGAAATAATATAGTAAAAAGAATCTATCTTGTAAAGATACGCCCTTTATAAAAAATAGCTTCTATGATAAATTATCATAAAAGCTATTTTTTATAGAGTTTTTTACAATATATAATTAGTAAAAAGGAACTTTAAATACTACTTAGAGTGTTTTTTAATTTTTCCCAGTCATTTTCATACATAAGTTTGAAAGAATCATTTCTATTATAAGTTAACGCAGATGGATGATACATGGGAAATATATCCTTTTTTAAATCTTCATTAAAATAGACTTTACCGTGGCATTCACCTATAGAGTTAAATTCAGTAAATCTTTTTAAAGGAGTATTTCCTAAAGTTACAATTATTTTAGGATTAACTAGTTCAATTTCTCTATTTAGTATATCTTTAAATAGTTCAATTTCAGAAGTTTTAGGAGGCCTGTTACTTATAGTTTTCCTCCCACTTTTACCTTGGTTTATTTTTATTGGTCTTAAAAAGCAAGTGTTAGTTATTCTAATATTTTCTCTTTGTAAACCTATGGAGTTTAGGTAACTTTCAAAGGTCTTTCCTGCCATTCCCACAAAAGGTTTACCTTGTTCTACCTCAGTTTTGCCCGGAGCTTCACCTATGAATAATATATTACAGGGAATAGGTCCATTACCAAAAATGTATCCGCCAGTAGGCGTTGCATCATATCCATCACATATTTTTTTTATTTTTTCTATAAGCTCTTCTTTATCATTCATAAAAGAAGTCCCTCCTTTAAACTATCAACGTCAATTATATTTTAGCATATAAATAACTTTTAAATACATTTTCAATTAAGTATAGGTTAAATTATTGATATAATGTGTGCATACTCAAATTGTATGCATACATTTTGAAAAACACATAGTCGATGATATAATTCTAACTAAAATTGTTTAAGAGGTGATTTTTGTGGAAGCTCCATATATAATGACGCCTGGGCCTACAGAAGTTAGAGATAATGTTAGGTTTGCCAGAAGTGAAAGATGTACAAATCCTGACTTAGATATTCAATTTTATGATTTTTATAAAGATATTTGTGAAGATATAGCTAAATTTTTAAATACTAAAAATCAGGTTAGAATATTAAGCGGAGAAGGAATACTTGGTCTTGAAGCAGCTTGTGCTTCTCTTACGGAAGAAGGAGATAGAGTACTTGTAATTGATAATGGTATATATGGTGAAGGGTTTGCTGATTTTGTAAAACTTTATGACGGAGAAGTAGTGTTTTTTAAAGGAAATAGAAAAAGAGAAATAGATGTGGATGAACTGAAGAAATTTTTAGATAAGGATAGTAACTTTAAGTATGCTACAGTTGTCCATTGCGATACCCCTTCAGGAATGTTAAATAACATATCAAAAATATGCCCTATGCTTAAGGAAAAAGGAATATTAACTGTAGTAGATAGTGTATCTGCTATGGGAGGGGAAAAGTTAGAAGTAGATAATTGGAATATAGATATAGTGGTAGGTGGATCACAAAAGTGTATTTCTGCACCTCCAGGACTTACAATAATAAGTATAAGCCAGGATGCCTTTGAAGCTATGAAAAATAGGAAAAAGCAAATAAGGTCTTTTTATTGTAACTTATTAATTTGGGAGAATTACTATGAAGAAAAGTGGTTTCCATATACGCCTCCTATAAGTGATATAGTTGGGCTTAAAGCGGCGGTGGATAATATTTTAGAAGATAAAGATATTTTGAAAAGACATAGCCAAATAGGTAAAAGTGTTAGGATAGCAGTTAAAGAAGCAGGATTAAATCTTTATAATGAAAATGGATATTCAAATACAGTTACAGCTATTGAAGTTCCAGAAGGAATAGATGAATCTAAGCTTAGAAAATATATGGTAGATAATTTTAATGTTTTAATAGCAGGATCTTTTGGATATTTACAAGGTAGAGTAGTAAGAATAGGGCATATGGGTGAAAATGCAAAGAAAGATATGGTGAGTTATACTTTATATTCTTTACAAAAATCTCTAGAAAATTTTGAATTTTACTGCCAGTGTGATATGGCTAATTGCTTTTTAAAGAATGTTGAAAACCTTGAATAATAAAAAATGATAATTTTATCTAGTGGCTCCTATTTTATTTAGGTGGGAGCATTAGATTGGCTACATATTTGGATAATGTACTTTAAGTGCTAAAAAATTAGGAAGACCGTTAATAAGCATTAGGTATGTGATACCAAGAGCTCTGGTTATTTTGTTATATTAAAAAACAACATAACCTAGTGTGTCAGTATAAGAATACTTAAGAAATAAGTATTATGGTGTATATATTATAAGATAATTTTGTATAATGGTGATATTTTTCAATTATGTATATAGGTAATGTGTTAGAATAGCAACTGTCGTCATCAAGCGAAGACATTAATTTGAGAATATCAATTGTAATGTCTCACGCAATTCAAAATTAAGTTTTGAAAAAAGATGTTGACAAAACAAGAAATGGATGATATACTATAAAAGCTGTCGAAGTGAGGCGGCAAAATGATCCTTGAAAATTAAACAGAGGAAGATATAAGTACAACTTATTTAGAATAAACCAGCAATTCTTTTGAGCTGCGAGAGCAGCTAAAAAAGTAATTTCGTAATAAGAAGAGTCAATACAAACTTTTAAATTAAGAGTTTGATCCTGGCTCAGGACGAACGCTGGCGGCGTGCTTAACACATGCAAGTCGAGCGATGAAGCTCCTTCGGGAGTGGATTAGCGGCGGACGGGTGAGTAACACGTGGGTAACCTACCTCAAAGAGGGGGATAGCCTCCCGAAAGGGAGATTAATACCGCATAATAATCAATTTTCACATGAAAACTGATTTAAAGGAGTAATCCGCTTTGAGATGGACCCGCGGCGCATTAGCTAGTTGGTAGGGTAACGGCCTACCAAGGCGACGATGCGTAGCCGACCTGAGAGGGTGATCGGCCACATTGGAACTGAGAGACGGTCCAGACTCCTACGGGAGGCAGCAGTGGGGAATATTGCACAATGGGCGAAAGCCTGATGCAGCAACGCCGCGTGAGTGAAGAAGGTTTTCGGATTGTAAAGCTCTGTCTTTGGGGACGATAATGACGGTACCCAAGGAGGAAGCCACGGCTAACTACGTGCCAGCAGCCGCGGTAATACGTAGGTGGCGAGCGTTGTCCGGAATTACTGGGCGTAAAGAGTGCGTAGGCGGATATTTAAGTGAGATGTGAAATACCCGGGCTTAACCCGGGCACTGCATTTCAAACTGGGTATCTGGAGTGCGGGAGAGGAGAATGGAATTCCTAGTGTAGCGGTGAAATGCGTAGAGATTAGGAAGAACACCAGTGGCGAAGGCGATTCTCTGGACCGTAACTGACGCTGAGGCACGAAAGCGTGGGTAGCAAACAGGATTAGATACCCTGGTAGTCCACGCCGTAAACGATGAGTACTAGGTGTAGGAGGTATCGACCCCTTCTGTGCCGCAGTAAACACAATAAGTACTCCGCCTGGGAAGTACGATCGCAAGATTAAAACTCAAAGGAATTGACGGGGGCCCGCACAAGCAGCGGAGCATGTGGTTTAATTCGAAGCAACGCGAAGAACCTTACCTGGACTTGACATACCCTGAATATCTTAGAGATAAGAGAAGCCCTTCGGGGCAGGGATACAGGTGGTGCATGGTTGTCGTCAGCTCGTGTCGTGAGATGTTAGGTTAAGTCCTGCAACGAGCGCAACCCCTGTTGTTAGTTGCTAACATTTAGTTGAGCACTCTAGCAAGACTGCCGCGGTTAACGCGGAGGAAGGTGGGGATGACGTCAAATCATCATGCCCCTTATGTCCAGGGCAACACACGTGCTACAATGGGCAGTACAGAGAGAAGCAAGACCGCAAGGTGGAGCAAACCTCAAAAACTGCCCCCAGTTCGGATTGCAGGCTGAAACTCGCCTGCATGAAGTTGGAGTTGCTAGTAATCGCGAATCAGAATGTCGCGGTGAATACGTTCCCGGGCCTTGTACACACCGCCCGTCACACCATGAGAGCTGGCAACACCCGAAGTCCGTAGTCTAACTTAGGAGGACGCGGCCGAAGGTGGGGTTAGTAATTGGGGTGAAGTCGTAACAAGGTAGCCGTAGGAGAACCTGCGGCTGGATCACCTCCTTTCTAGGGAGTCGAAAGATAGAGTATAATCTATCTTATAAATTGATGGTTTAAGTAAGTTAGAAAATCTACTCTGTTTAATTTTGAAGGATCATAGATTCTTCTTTCAATTTACAATGTAAATTGAAAAATTGTCCTTTGAAAATTGCACAGTAAATAAGAAATAAAGTAAAGCTAAGGTTATAATATAACCTTTGTAGATGATACAAAGAAAATTGGCAGTAACGAGTACAGCAAGGAAAAGACCGAATGAGGAGCGGAGTTTACTTATGTAAATGAGCACCGGAATGAGGTATTTGACGAAGCTGGACGAAGTTAATGACGATTTTCGATAATGAAAGGTCAAGCTACAAAGGGCGCATGGAGGATGCCTTGGCACCAGGAGCCTAAGAAGGACGCGATAAGCTGCGAAAAGCTCTGGGTAGGCGCAAATAGCCAGAGAACCAGAGATATCCGAATGGGGAAACCCACCTAGATAACACTAGGTACTGCAGACTGAATACATAGGTTTGTAGAGGCAAACCCGGGGAACTGAAACATCTAAGTACCCGGAGGAAGAGAAAGAAACATCGATTTTCTAAGTAGCGGCGAGCGAAAGGGAAAGAGCCCAAACCAGGAACTTGTTCCTGGGGTTGCGGATAGATTATAAATACTGTGAAGTGCTAATTGAAGAGAGCTGGAAGGCTCTGCCGGAGAAGGTAAAAGCCCTGTAAATGAAAGCAAAGAACAGTCAGATCTAATCCAGAGTACCACGAGACACGAGAAACCTTGTGGGAAACAGGGAGGACCACCTCCCAAGGCTAAATACTACCTGGTGACCGATAGAGAAGGAGTACCGTGAGGGAAAGGTGAAAAGAACCCCGGGAGGGGAGTGAAATAGAACCTGAAACCGTGTGTCCACAAACAGTCGAAGTACGTAAAGTACGACGGCGTGCTTTTTGTAGAACGAGCCAGCGAGTTACGATGTGCAGCAAGGTTAAGTACTTAAGGTACGGAGCCGGAGGGAAACCGAGTCTGAAAAGGGCGCGAAGTTGTATGTTGTAGACCCGAAACCGAGTGACCTATCCATGGCCAGGTTGAAGCGGAAGTAAAATTCCGTGGAGGACCGAACCACGTTGGTGTTGAAAAACCATGGGATGAGCTGTGGATAGCGGAGAAATTCCAATCGAACTCGGAGATAGCTGGTTCTCCTCGAAATAGCTTTAGGGCTAGCGTCGGAAATGAGTAATGGAGGTAGAGCACTGAATGGGGTAGGGGCTGACAACAGTTACTGAACCTTATCAAACTCCGAATGCCATATACTTGAATTCCGGCAGTCAGACTGCGAATGATAAGATCCGTGGTCAAAAGGGAAACAGCCCAGACCACCAGCTAAGGTCCCAAAGTGTAAGTTAAGTGGGAAAGGATGTGTGATTTCTAAGACAACTAGGATGTTGGCTCAGAAGCAGCCACTCATTTAAAGAGTGCGTAATAGCTCACTAGTCAAGAGATCATGCGCCGAAAATGTCCGGGGCTAAAACTTACCACCGAAGCTGTGGACTCGAAAGAGTGGTAGAGGAGCATCCTGTATGAGTAGAAGTCGTACCGGAAGGAACGGTGGATTGTACAGGAGAGAGAATGCTGGCATAAGTAGCGAGAAATAAGTGAGAATCTTATTGGTCGAAAACCTAAGGTTTCCTGGGGAAGGTTCGTCCGCCCAGGGTAAGTCGGGACCTAAGCCGAGGCCGAAAGGCGTAGGTGATGGACAATCGGTTGAAATTCCGATACCGCATAAAAGCGTTTGACAAAAGGGATGACGCAGGAGGATAAGGTGTGCATACAATTGGATGTATGTCTAAGCACCGAGTCAGGTATACCAGGAAAATCCGGTATATCAATGATGAGGTGTTATGGGGAACCCGTAAGGGGAAGTACCTGATTTCACGCTGCCAAGAAAAGTCTCTATGGAGTTTTTATGTGCCCGTACCGCAAACCGACACAGGTAGGTGAGGAGAGAATCCTAAGACCATCGGAAGAATTGTTGTTAAGGAACTAGGCAAATTAACCCCGTAACTTAGGGAGAAGGGGAGCCACGCAAGTGGCCGCAGAGAAAAGGCTCAAGCAACTGTTTATCAAAAACACAGGTTTCTGCTAAAGCGAAAGCTGAAGTATAGGAGCTGACGCCTGCCCGGTGCTGGAAGGTTAAGGGGAAGACTAAGCGTAAGCGAAGGTCAGAACTTAAGCCCCAGTAAACGGCGGCCGTAACTATAACGGTCCTAAGGTAGCGAAATTCCTTGTCGGGTAAGTTCCGACCCGCACGAATGGCGTAATGATTTGAGCACTGTCTCGACAACAAATCCGGCGAAATTGAAGTGCAAGTGAAGATGCTTGCTACCCGCGATTGGACGGAAAGACCCCGTAGAGCTTTACTGCAGTTTAGCACTGAATTTCGGTATTGTCTGTACAGGATAGGTGGGAGACTAGGAAGTAGTGGCGCCAGCCATTACAGAGTCGATGTTGGGATACCACCCTGACAGTACTGGGATTCTAACCGGGCTCCATGAAACTGGAGACGGGACAATGTTAGGCGGGCAGTTTGACTGGGGCGGTCGCCTCCTAAAAAGTAACGGAGGCGTACAAAGGTTCCCTCAGAAGGGTTAGAAATTCTTCGAAGAGTGCAAAGGCAGAAGGGAGCTTGACTGCGACACAAACAAGTGGAGCAGGGACGAAAGTCGGGCTTAGTGATCCGGTGGTACCTCGTGGGAGGGCCATCGCTCAACGGATAAAAGCTACCTCGGGGATAACAGGCTGATCTCCCCCAAGAGTTCACATCGACGGGGAGGTTTGGCACCTCGATGTCGGCTCGTCGCATCCTGGGGCTGAAGTAGGTCCCAAGGGTTGGGCTGTTCGCCCATTAAAGCGGCACGCGAGCTGGGTTCAGAACGTCGTGAGACAGTTCGGTCCCTATCCGTCGCGGGCGCAGGAAATTTGAGAGGAGCTGTCCTTAGTACGAGAGGACCGGGATGGACCGACCGCTGGTGAACCAGTTGTTCCGCCAGGAGCATAGCTGGGTAGCCAAGTTGGGAAGGGATAAACGCTGAAAGCATCTAAGTGTGAAGCCCACCTCAAGATAAGATTTCCCATAGCGTAAGCTAGTAAGACCCCTCGAAGAACACGAGGAGATAGGTCAGAGGTGTAAGCAGGGTAACTTGCTAAGCTGACTGATACTAATAGGTCGAGGGCTTGACCAAATAAAAAGCGAAAGAAAAAAGTTTACTGTGCAATTTTGAGAGGACAGAAACAATTGAGAATTGATAGTTGACAATTTACAATTGTTATGACCTTAAAAAAGCAATATAAAAGAAAATTGGTAGTAACGAGTACAGCGAGGAAAATGATGAACGAGGAGCGGAACTTACTAAAGTAATTGAGCACCGGAGTGAGTTGTTTGACGAAGCTGGACGAAGTTAATAACAATTTTCGATAATAAAATCTGGTGGTAATGACGTGAAGGTAACACCCCTTTCCATACCGAACAGGAAGGTTAAGCTTCAGGGTGCCGATGGTACTGCAGGGGAGGCCCTGTGGGAGAATAGGTCGCTGCCAGGTAAGTTTTTTGGCCAGATAGCTCAGTCGGTAGAGCAGAGGACTGAAAATCCTCGTGTCCCTGGTTCGATTCCTGGTCTGGCCACCAAAAGTTTCAGATATAATCTGAAACTTTTTTTATTTTATATAGAAAAAATAATTGAACTATGTAATAATTAAGTATAAAATATAAAAATATTAAGGAGAAACTTATATGCAAAATGATGTGTTAGCAATTGTAAATGGAATGGAAATAAAAGAAAGCGATCTTAAAGAAGCAATTAATAGATTTCCACAAGATAAGAGAAATCAATTAAATACGGCTGAAGGTAAGAAATATTTACTTAATGAGATGGTATTTTTTGAATTAGCATATAGTTACGCTAAAGACGAAAACTTAGAAAAAGATGATGAGTATTTAAAGATGCTGGAATCTGCTAAAAAAGAAATATTAACTCAAATAGCTATATCTAAAGTTATGAATAAGGTTAATGTAACGGATAAAGAAAGTCAGGATTATTATGAAGCTAATAAAGATATGTATAAAAAGCCTGAAAGAGTAAAAGCAAAGCATATATTAGTAGATAGTGTAGAAAAAGCTAAGAAAATTTCAAAAGAAATTTCAGAAGGTATGTCCTTTGAGGAAGCTGCACAAAAATATTCAACTTGTCCATCTAAGGCTCAAGGTGGCAACTTAGGTGAATTTGCTAGAGGACAAATGGTTCCAGAATTTGAGAACGCTGCATTTAGTTTAGATATAGGCGTAGTTAGTGAACCTGTAAAAACTCAATTTGGATACCATCTTATAAAAGTGGAAGAGAAAATAGAACCTTCTATAGCATCTTATGACGAAGTAAAGAACGCTATTAAGAATGGATTATTACAAGAAAGACAGAAATATCAGTATTCAAAATTTAATAAAGAATTGAGAAGTAAATATAAAGTTGAAATGAAGTAATACGACTAGTGTAATAACAATACCACAAGGTATCAATGGACATAGGTTTGTGTAAAAACAAAATCTATGTCCATTATTTTTATACAATTTGTTGGTAGTTAGTGGAAATTACTTTTAAATTAAACTAAAGTGGTATGTGATATTATAGTATTTTCTTTTATTTGCAGGTAATATAATGTCACCGAAATTTTTATAATGAATTGCATCAGGTAATGTCTGCGGTTCCAAAGCTATTCCCATATTGGAAACCAATTTTTGATTTTGCACTTTCCAAGTGTCATCTTTAATATTAAGAGTATAAACGATTAGGGCATTACGGTCTGATTCAATGTCTAAGCGTCTACATGTATCATGATTAATTAAAGTAGCAATATTTTTACCATTTACATTAAAGGGATGGTCAAAGCCATTGAGTCCCGATTCATTTTGCAAATATTTAATTGCATCTTCCAAATTTTTAGGTTGCTGGAAATCAAAAGGTGTTCCAGCAACTTCTTTTAAAGTACCAGTTGGTAATAAGTCTTCATTAATTTCAGCATAACGGGATGCACTAATTTGTAGTGTATGACTTGAGAACAACTTTGTAATGTCATTATTTAAGTTGAAGTATGAATGTACTGTAGGATTAAAAAGTGTATCTTTATTGCTTAATCCACTAAAAGTGATTAATAAATCATTATTGTTATTAAGTGTATATTTAACTTCTACATTTAATGTCCCAGGAAATCCATCTTCTTCGGTAGATATAGTTCTATAAAAAAGTACACTAGAGGCTTCTTCAGAATCTTCTGTGTTACTATTCCATATAAGAGAATTGAAACCATAAGTGCCACCATGAAGTGTATTTTCACCTTCATTTTTAGGAACATTATAGGAGATACCTTTAATTTTAAAAGAGCCATTAGCTATGCGACCAGCTACTGGCCCTATAGCTGCTCCTAGAAACATTTTTCTATCTTTTATATAACTATCTAAGTTGTCAAAGCCTAACAAAACATTTGAAAAGTTGCCTAACTTATCTGGTACAACAATTTCTGTTAAAGTAGCTCCGTGGGAGATACAGGAAACTTTCATACCATGTTTATTAGTCATTGTATATTTGTAAATGTTGGTTCCTTTGAAAGAACCAAAAACACTTTTTTCTATCATTGTATATACTCCTTTAATACTAAATTTTATAAGATAAAAAATTTAGATATGCTTAATTATTTGTGTTATGATAAAATTAAATAATAGGCACACCTTTATTTAATTAATTATTTTGTAGTTTCTCTTATAATATCTCTTAAATTTGTATTATGATCTATAATAACTGATTCTAAATTAACCATTCGGGCCCAATCATATACTTGTTCAACTGTTAATCCTAGAGTAAGAACAGTATGATGACCACCACCAGCATAAATCCAAGCTTTTACACCATCATCAAAGTTTGGCTCAGGCTTCCATACCATCTTAGCTACAGGAAGTTCAGGAGTATCCTCTGCAGGTTCTACAGCATTTACTTCACTGATTATCAAACGATAATGTGTTCCAAGATCTAGCATTGTCATTGAAGTACCTTTACCAGTAGATCCATTGAATATCAAACGAGCAGGATCTTCACGATCACCTATTCCTAATGGTTTTACCACAACTCTAGGCTTGTCAGATGCAAATGTTGGATCAACTTCCAACATATGAGCGCCTAAGATTTCCTCATTACCTTCACTTAATTCATAAGTATAATCTTCCATAAATCCTGTCTTTTTATTGTTTGTCATGATTTTTATAAGTCTACTTAAAGCAGCAGTTTTCCAATCACCTTCTCCTGCGAAACCATATCCTTCAGCATTTAAACGCTGAACTGCAAGTCCAGGTAACTGTTTCATACCATATAAATCTTCGAAATTTGTTGTAAATGCAGTATAGTCTCCTGCTTCTAAGAAATGACGCAGTCCAATTTCAATTCTAATTTGTTCTTTTACTTGATTCTCATAGAATTTAGGGTCATTTTCTCCTACATCCATAATATAAATCTTTTTAAATTCTTCATAAGTATCATCAATGTCTTTTTGGGAAACTTTATGCATTTCAGCAACTAAATCACCAATTCCGAAGTAATCTACTGTCCATCCAAACTGAATTTGAGCTTCAATCTTATCACCTTCAGTAACAGCAACGTTACGCATGTTATCGCCAAAACGTGCAACTTTGATATCTTGACTTAAAATATAGCCTACAGCTACATTCATCCAATCTGCAATTTGTTTTTGAACATTTTCCTTTTTCCAATGGCCTACAACAATTTTATTATGTTTTTTTAATCTAGCATTAATAAAACCATATTCTCTATCACCATGAGCACTTTGATGTAAATTCATATAGTCCATATCAATTGTTTTCCAAGGAATATGTTCGTAAAATTGTGTTGCTAGATGAAGTAATGGTTTTTGTAATAATTTAGTACCAGCAATCCACATTTTAGCTGGTGAGAATGTATGCATCCATGTAATAACACCAGCTACATTATCATTGTAGTTTACTTCCTTCATAAGTTTTGTTATTTGACTGGCAGAAGTTGCAAGAGATTTAAATACAATAGGATAAGGTAATTTGCCACTCTTATTTAAAGTATTTGCAATTTCCATAGAATGTTCTTTTACCTCTGCTAGTGCCTCTTCACCATATAAATGTTGGCTGCCTACAATAAACCAAAATTCCATTTTTTTATTTTTTAACATATTAAGTACTCCCCTCATTTTTACTTATTATTTTGACCGTAATAAGCATTTTTACCATGCTTACGTTTAAAGTGTTTGTCCAATAAAATTTGATCCATTCTAATGTTATGAGGATTTAGTTGAATAGCATGATATGCAATCTTTGCAACTTCCTCTAGAACAACTGCGTTATGAACTGCATTTTTAGGATTGGTTCCCCAAGTAAATGGACCATGATCATTTACAAGAACTCCAGGTATATCATTTGGATTAATACTATTGTTCTTGAATATTTTAACAATTACATCTCCTGTCTGCTTCTCATAATCTGTGACTATTTCATCTTTAGTCATCTTTGGTGTTACAGGAATATCTCCGTAGAAATAATCTCCATGTGTAGTACCAGCTGCAGGAATGCAAATACCTGCTTGAGCAAAAGATACGGCCCAAGGAGAATGGGTGTGTACAATGCCTAAGATGTCAGGGAAGTTTCTATATAATACTAAGTGAGTTGCTGTGTCACTCGAGGGATTTAAATCTCCTTCAATTACTTTCCCATTAAGATCTACAACGACCATATCATTTGCTTTCATTTTTGTATATTCAACACCACTAGGCTTAATAACTACAAGACCTTGACTGCGGTCAATTCCACTTACGTTGCCCCATGTAAATGTTACCATATGGTATTTTGGTAACATCAAATTAGCCTCGAGTACTTTTTCTTTTAAATCTTCTAACATGAGCTAACCTTCTTTCACTAATAAGATAAATTGTTTTAGTTTCAGCAATTTCTTAAAACAATGTAATTATAAATAATTAAAAGTTAATTTTAAATATTGTCTTAATTGTTTCTAACTTATTCATCTAGATTAAATAATCCACTGCAGCTTGTTCAATAGGAATTCCATTTTTATAACGTTTCATAAATTGTTCAAAACCTTTAACGTCTTTTGCTTCAGGTTTTACTTCATCAGCTACATAACCAGCAAAAACCTTCTTAGATAAAAACTCTGCTAGTGTGGAATTGCCTTCCTTATTATTCAAATAACTAGCTAATAGTGCAATTCCCCATGCACCGCCTTCACCTGCAGTTTCCATAACTGATACTGGTGTATTTACTGCAGCTGCAACTGCTTCTTGTCCTACAATAGGTGTCTTGAATAATCCACCATGACCAAGTAACTTGTCAAGCTTTACGCCTTCATCTTTTAGGAGAATGTCCATTCCAATTTTCAATGCTCCTAGTGAAGTAAAGAGATGTGCTTTCATAAAGTTTGGTAGATTGAAATTACTTTTTGGTTTTCGTACAATTAGAGGTCTACCTTCCGAAACACCTGTGATATTTTCGCCTGCAAAATAGTTATATGCAAGAATTCCTCCACAATCAGGATCACCTAGAAATGCTTGAGTATAGAGTCCCATATAAAGAAGATCTCTTGGAATGTTGACATTTATTGCTTCGGCAAATTCATGAAAGATATTAACCCATGCGTCTATATCAGAATAACCATTATTTGCATGGACCATTCCAACTAAGTCTCCTGTAGGTGTTGTTACCATATCAATCTCTGGATGAACCTTCTTAAGTGGATTCTCAAGGACTACCATTGCAAAAATTGATGTGCCTGCAGATATATTTCCTGTACGTGGTGCAACTGAATTTGTAGCAACCATTCCTGTACCTGCATCTCCTTCAGGTGGACATAGTGGAATACCACTTTGAAGATTTCCACTCACATCAAGTTTATTGGCTCCTTCTGGAATTAAGACGCCAGCATTTTCCCCGGCTAGTAAGACTTTTGGTAAAAGCTTCTCTACATTCAATGAATACTTTTCAACTTCTGGCAAGTGATTGAATGTTTCTAACATATGGTTATCATAATTATGAGTATTCATATCAATTGGAAACATTCCTGATGCATCACAAATACCCAAAACCTTTTTACCTGTTAATTGCCAATGAATATAACCAGCTAAAGTAGTTATAAAATCAAGCTTTTCAATATGAGGTTCTTTACGGAGAATAGCCTGATATAAATGAGCTATGCTCCATCTCTCAGGAATATTGAACTGAAATGATTCTGTTAACTTCTTCGATGCTTCTTCTGTCATGGTATTACGCCATGTCCTAAATGGAACAAGTAGGTTGCCTTGTTTATCGAAGGCCATATATCCATGCATCATTGCTGAAAAACCAATTGAACCAATTTTTGAAAGTGTGACACCATATTTTTCTTTTACTTCAGCAAAAAGTTTTTGATAACTATATTGTAATCCTTTCCAGATTTCTTCTAGTGAGTAGGTCCAAATACCATCTTTTAAGCTTGTCTCCCATTCAAAGCTGCCACTAGCTAATGGAGAAAAATCGTTTCCAATGAGAACAGCTTTAATACGAGTAGAACCAAATTCTATCCCTAATGATGTTTTGCCATTTTGAATTTCTTTTATTTTATTCTTATTTATAGTCAATAGAATTACCTCCCCTTACAATAATAGTAAACGGTTTTTTATGATAAATATATCATTTGTATACGTACATGTCAATAAATATATAAAAAAAGATACGTACGTATTTTAAATGTATTTAGATAATTACTTGCTAGGCAATTATTTTTAATAATGATATTATCGGGTTTTATTACAGTATTTTAAGCAAATATAGCTACTTTTTCGTAAACAATTGCTATACCATTAAACATTAATTTTACTTGTAAATTTATTAGTACAAATTGTTTTGAATTTGTAATTATTTTACTTTTTATATTTTTATGCTTTAATATCATATGATATGTATTATAATATTAGGTGTAATATAATAAACTATTATTTTATGCAGGAGATAAACATGAAACATAAATATGAAAAAGTAAAAGAAGAAATTATTAGCTGGGCAGTTAATGAAAAATATAAACCACATGAAAAAATTCCAACAGAATCAGAACTTATGGAGCTATTTAAGGTTAGTAGACATACCATAAGAAGAGCAATAAGTGATCTAGCGGCAGAGAAGTACTTGTATAGATTGCAGGGAAGTGGAATATATGTATCTGATTTTAAACAAAATGAAATTTACTTGAGAAATAACAAGAATGTTGGGGTGCTTACAACATATATTTCCAACTATATATTCCCTGATATAATTAGAGGAATTGAAGATACACTATATGATGAATCGTACTCTCTTTTATTATCTTCTACTAAGAATAACATAATGCTTGAAAGTAGCAATTTAAAAAATTTATTAGCACATAAAATAGATGGACTTATTGTAGAACCTACAAAGAGTGCGTATCAAAGTCCTAACATGGGCTATTTTAACAATTTAATAGAGCAAGATATACCTTTTGTTATGATAAATGCATCTTATTCTCAAGTTAAAGTGCCAAGCTTATGTGTAGATGATTTAAAAGGGGGCAATATAGCTGCAAAGTATTTGATTACTTTAGGGCATAAAAATATAGCTGGTATTTTCAAGGTAGATGACCTACAAGGTGTACATAGGATGAATGGCTTTATTACTGGGTGTCAGGAAAGCAATGTATTATTAAGACAAGATAAAATTTTAACCTATCTGTCAGAGGAAACGAATACACTATTACCTGAAAAGATAAAGAATGTTTTAAAACAGGAAAAACGTCCGACAGGTGTATTTTGTTATAATGATGAAATTGCATACATGGTGTTAAATATTGCACATAGTTTAAAATTAAAGGTTCCTGAGGATTTATCGATTATTGGATTCGATGATTCTCCAATGGCAAAAATCATGGAACCGAAATTAACATCAATAACTCATCCAAAAGAAAAGATGGGAATAGATGCTGCCAAATTAATTATCAGATTAATTAATAATAATAATCATTTTAATGAAGGTGATTCAATATTATATGAACCTGAAATTATTATTAGAAGTTCTACAACATCAATTTAAATTTATGTACATAATAAAATAAAATTTTAAAAATAATCCTTATGAATAGCATGAGGATTATTTTTGTAAAAAATCTAATAAAATGATCAAATTTTCAAGAAATATAGAAACTTATCCCTATAAAAATAAAATAATGTTGACATTTGTACGAACAAATATTATTATTAATTTAAGTAATCGCTTTCAAAAATTATATTAATTATATTTTATTTATTAAGAAAGGAGATTGTTATAAAGTGAAAAAAGTTAGTTATTATTATGATAATCATTTTAAGATTGGGGATGTTAATGAAAACTTATATAGCTCATTTATTGAGCATTTAGGTAGGGCTGTATATAGTGGGATTTATGAACCAGGACATGAAAAGGCTGATGAAGATGGATTTAGAACAGATGCTATGAAAGTAATAAAGGATTTAAAGTTAGGATTGGTTCGTTACCCTGGTGGAAACTTTGTTTCTAATTATGATTGGAAAGATGGCATTGGACCAAAGGAGAACAGGCCTAAAAGGATGGAATTTGCTTGGTCAAGTGTTGAAACAAATCAATTTGGAATTGATGATTTTTGTCGTTGGGCAAAAAAAGTTGGTATTGAACCAATGATAGCAGTTAATTTAGGAACAGGTAGTGTTAAAAGTGCAGCTGAACTTGTAGAGTATTGTAATCATCCTGGCGGAACTTACTGGAGTGATCTTCGTATTAAAAATGGAAGTAAGGAACCTTATAATATAAAATATTGGTGTCTTGGAAATGAAATGGAAGGTACCTGGCAAGCAGGTCATTTATCAGCAGAAGATTATGCAAAAAAAGCTTGTGAAGCTGCTAAACTTATGAAATGGGTAGACAAGGATATTAAATTAGTTGCTTGTGGAAGTAGTTATGAAATGCTTCCTACTTACATGGACTGGGATAGAATTGTACTTAAAGAACTTTATCCTTATGTTGATTACATATCTACTCATAATTATAATATGAATACTAATCAAGGAACATCAAATTTTCTGGCATCATATAAGCAACTTGATGACCATATAAAGAATACAGAAAGAGTTCTTGATTATGTAAAGGCAAAAAATAAGGAAGAAAAAGATATAAAAATATGTTTAGATGAATGGAATGTATGGAACTTCCAGGATATAAAACTTGACAGTCTTGACGATTTACAGGGATTAACGACTTTTGAAGTAACTTCAGCTGAGAAATGGGAAGAAGCTCCTTCAATTTTAGAGGAAAAATATAGTCTTTTAGATGCTCTAACAGTTGGTGGTCTTGCAATAACTTTAATAAATAATGCTGATAGAGTAAAGATTGCATGTCTTGCACAATTAATTAATGTAATAGCACCTATTACAACTCAGAGAAATGGAGGAATTTTAAAACAGTCAACTTATTATCCATTTAGTATGGTTAGTAATTATGGTAGAGGATCTGTACTTAAACCATCTGTTAATGGTGCAACTTATAAATGTGATTTTGGTGAATTACCTTTAGTAGAAGCAGCTACTGTTTATGATAAAGAATCTGACGAAATTAGAGTATTTGCATTAAATTGTAATCAGGATGAAGATACAGAATTAGACCTTCAATTTAATGGCTTTGGGAATCGTAAAATTTCTAAACAATTTGTATTATCTGGAGATGACTTAGAACTTAGAAATACATTTGAAAGTCCTAACAATGTTATTGTAAAGGAAAAAGATCTTTCAAATTGTGATGGTACGGAAGTTGTTCTTCCAAAACTTTCTTGGAACGTTTTAATTATAAAGTAATTTCAATAAATTATGAGGGGAGTGGGAAGATAAGTGGATATGAAAATGCAAGATAAAGATGCTTTTAAAGAAAATTTGAAATTTAGTGAAAAATTTGGTTATGGATGTGGAGATTTAGCCATTAACTTTACCTGGGCTTCTTTAGGAATGTTTGTAGTATATTTTTATACTGATGTTGTTGGTATGTCTGCTGCTATTATTGGAACTATTATGCTGTTCTCACGTTGTTTAGACGGTGTCTTAGATGTTATAATGGGTACAATTGTTGATAAAACTAATTCAAAGTATGGTAAAGCTCGTCCTTGGATATTATGGGGATCAATTCCTTTCGTTGTGTTAACGGTGTCAATATTTATGGTACCAAACATAAGTATTTTTGGGAAGATAGTGTATATTGTAATATCTTACAACTTACTCATGATAGCGTTTACCGCAATTGCTATTCCTTATGGCACATTAAATTCATTGGTTACTCAAGACCAACATCAGAGAGAGGTATTAAATCTTTTTAGAATGTTTTTGGCACAAATAGGAGTATTAATTGTTACTAATCTTACAATGCCATTGGTAAACTTATTTGGAGGAAAACAACCTGGATGGGCTTTGACTTATTCAGTTTTAGGAGTAGTTTCTTTAATATTATTTGTTTATGTTTTTAAAACGCAAAAAGAAAGAGTAAAACCAATTAAAAAGGAAAAGATTCCTTTGAAAATTAGTCTAAAGGCTTTATGTCAAAACAAATATTGGTTTATAGCAACCATATTTTTTATAGTTTATAGTATTGGATATGCTATAAATCAAGGTAGTACGGTATATTATGCTAAATATCTTCTTGGTAATTCTTCCTTAGTTGGAGGATTAACTATTGCATATTTAGCTCCAGTATTAGTAGGATTCCTTATGATCTCAAAAGTTTATGATAAATATGGAAAAAGAAATGCTATGATCATTGGTTCAATAATAAGCATAGGCGGCTACTTAATTACAATAATAAATCCGTATAGTTTAACAGTTGTTATGGTTTCTCAAATTGTCAAAGGTTTTGGTCAAGCTTTCTTGTTAGGAGGAGTATGGGCATTATTTCCTGATACTATAGAATATGGAGAATGGAAAACAGGCATAAGAAATGAAGGATTGCTTTATAGCGGAGGTAGTTTAGGACAAAAGATGGGTATAGGTTTTGGTACAGCCATAACAGGATGGATTTTAGCTTGGGGCGGATATAATGGTGCACAAGCAGTGCAAGCTAGTTCTGCAGTATTTTCAATAAAAGCATTGTTTATTCATGTTCCAATAATAATATATGTTGCTCAAATTATATTATTGCTCTGTTATGGACTTGACAAAGAGTATCCACGCATTATGAAGGATTTGCAATTAAGAAAAAGTAAAATGAGTACCGAAAATAACTAATAAATGTATTTGAAAATTTTATACAATTTTGTAAGTAAGATATAAAAATGAATAAGTGAAACAAAGTTTTAGTTTAAACAGAATAACAAATAAATAATAGGGAGTGCCTTTTCTGATGATTTTTTATCATTAGAAAAGGCACTCCCTATATTTTTCAACTTATAGGTATAAATGTAATAATAAAATTCAAAAGATAGTAATTAATAAAGAATAGTTAACTTTATGACAAAATATAAAAATTAATACTGATAATCACAAAAAACAATTGACATTTGTACGAACAAATATTATTATAAATTTAAGTAATCGCTTTCATTTAATGGAATATAAGGGTCTAATATGGATATAATGAATACACTAACAGTAATTACAATTGCTAAGACTAGTAATAAAAATTTACAATATAAACTTGATTTTTTAATTAAAAGGAGAGGGGATTTAAAAATGATTAAATTTAAATCAATTAGAAAAAGCATGAGGTCAATTCTATTATGTGGACTTGTATTAGTTCTAAGTATAGGTCTCATGGCATGTGGAAGTACGAGCACTTCAAATTCTGGTACAAGCAGTAAAAAGAAAACGATAGCATTTATTCCACCATCACTTGTAAGTCCATTTTATACTCAGGCTGTTACAGGAGCAAAGCAAGAAGCAGCTAAAGAAGGATTTAACATAAAAGTATTGGCTCCTCAAACAGAAGACGATTTCAATGGATTGTTAAAAATAGTTGAAGATGTTATAACTCAACAAGTTGATGCTATTGCAATATGTACTACAGATGATAAAACTATGGCTGCTGTTGTAAAAAAAGCAAATGATGCAAAGATACCAGTTATTGTATTTAACTCTTTAAGTCCAATAAAGGGTGCAGATGTTTATTCTTATGTTGGATATGACCAAAAACAAGCAGGAGCTCAAGCTGCAGATTATTTAGGAACTAAACTTAAGGATAAACAATTTAATGTGGGTGTTCTAGAGGGTCTTCCTGGTGTATTTACAGACAATAGAAAAGGTGGCTTTGTAAATGAAGCTAAAAAATATTCAAATGTAAAGATTGTAGCTACACAACCAGCTGATTGGCAGAGAGAAAAAGGTATGAATGTTGCAACTAACCTTTATCAAGCTAATAAGGCTATAAATATGTTTTATGGATTGAGTGATGAAATGGCAATAGGTGCAGCTCAAGCTTTCAAATCAGCAGGAGTTAAGGATGGAGTTACTATTGGTATAGATGGAAATCCAGCTACTTTAGACTCAATTGCACAGGGAGAGACTACTGCTACAATTTATACAGATCCAAAACAAATTGGTAAAGAAAGTATAATAGATTGTTCTAAAGCTTTAAAAGGTGAAAAAATGGCAAATAAATTAGATAAGACAAAGACTTTTGTAGTAGACAAGAGTAACGTTAGTACTTATAAAGCAAAATAATTCTATATTTACTCTTAGAAAATGTTAGTTTTAACATTTTCTAAGAGTAAATATTTAGTTACATAATTTGTAGCAAAAGGAGGGGTAATATTGTCAGAAACTATATTGAAAATGGAGAACATAACTAAAAGTTTTTCAGGAGTTACAGTCCTTAAAAATTCGGGAATTGAAGTTAAAAAAGGAGAAGTTCATATTTTACTTGGCGAAAATGGTGCAGGTAAATCAACGCTTATGAAGATACTTTCCGGCGCATATTCAAAAGATAGTGGAGACATTATACTAAACGGAAATAAAGTAGAGATAAATTCTCCAAAAGATGCTGAGAAACTTGGAATAAGTATAATTTATCAAGAATTTAATTTAGTTCCCTATATGACGGTTGCTGAGAACATATATCTTGGAAGAGAGCCTGAATCCAAGGTGCCTGGTAAGGTTAATTTCAAAAAAATGTATAATGATGCACAAAAGATGATTGATTACTTAAATGTAGATATACCTGTAGATAAACCAATAAAGAGTTTAGGAATTGCCCAGCAGCAAATGGTTGAGATAGCAAAAGCACTATCGGTTCATTCTGATATCATAATAATGGATGAGCCAACAGCAGCTCTGACAGAAAAAGAAATAGATAATTTATTTAAAATAATGAGAAAAATTAAATCTGAAGGAGTTTCTATAATATACATTTCTCATAGACTTGAGGAATTTGCTCAAATTGGTGATAGAGTTACTGTTATGAGGGATGGAGAAACTATAGAAACAGTTAATATCAAAGATACATCTATAGATGAACTTATAAAATTAATGGTAGGAAGAGAAATTAAAGAAAAATTTCCTAAAATAAAGGTTGATTTAGGAGAAGAAATATTAAGGGTTAAAGGATTAACCAAAAAAGGAGTTTTTGAAAATATAAATTTCAGTTTGAAATCGGGCGAAATACTTGGATTTTCTGGCCTTATGGGTGCGGGAAGAACAGAAGTAATGAGAACTATATTTGGTATAGATTCATTTGATTCTGGTGAAATATATTTAAAAGATAAAAAAGTTGAAATAAATTCCCCTATGAAAGCAATAAAAAATGGTATAGGATTTGTAACGGAGAACAGAAGAGATGAAGGACTTGTTTTACAGATGGGTGTAGGTCAGAACATAACACTAGCATCTCTTCGCAAATATATTAGTAATCCTATAAAATTAAATCTTAGAAAAGAAGTCAAAGAAATAAAAGATTATATATCTAAATTAGCAATTAAGTCTTCAGGATATAGACAAATTGCAGGTACACTGAGTGGTGGAAACCAACAAAAGATTGTTATAGCAAAGTGGCTATTATCTGATTCAAAGGTTTTAATTGTGGATGAACCTACTCGTGGAATAGATGTAGGTGCTAAAATAGAAATTTATAATATTATGAATGATTTAGTTAAAAGTGGAGTAGGAATAATTATGATTTCTTCAGAACTTCCTGAAGTACTTGGCATGAGCGATAGGATATTAGTTATGTGCAGAGGAAAAATAACTGGGGAATTAAGTAAAGATGAGGCTACTCAAGAAAAAATAATGCATTATGCAACAGGAGGTATAGAATGATGAATCAGTTAGAAGATACTGAAAAAAAGAAAAAGATTAGTATAAATGACATATTGGATAAGCTTGGGGTTGTCATTGCATTAGTTGTTTTAATTGTAGTTATGGCTGTGTTGTCTCCAGATTTTCTTACTGTAAAAAATATATTTAACATATTGCAGCAGATTGCACAAATTGGAATAATATCTGTTGGCATGACTTTTGTAATATTACTTGGAGGAATCGACTTATCTGTTGGTTCAATTATTGCATTTACAGGACTTATTATGGCATTATGCATGAAAGCAGGAATGTCCGTTGGGTTAGCTATTTTAGTAGGTATTATACTAGGTGCAGCTATTGGTTTCTTAAATGGAATTTTAATATCAAAGGTTAAACTCCAACCTTTTATAGCGACACTAGGAACTATGACTATGGCTAGAGGACTTGCATATACTATAACAAATGGACAACCAGTATATTCTTTCTCAGCTGGGTTTAAAAGCTTTGCTGGATTTATTGGAGTTGTGCCAATACCTGCAATTATTATGGCAGTAATATTTGCATTAGGTTATTATGTACTTAAATACACAAAATTTGGAAGATACATGTATGCTATTGGAGGAAATAGAGTAGCAAGTAAACTTTCAGGAATAAATGTAGATAAATATGAGATGTTGGTTTATACGATTTCTGGAATATGCTGTGCTATAGCTGCTATAATTTTAACAGCTAGGCTTGATTCAGCAGTACCAGTTGCAGGTGATGGGAATGAACTTGATGCTATAGCAGCCGTAGCTATAGGTGGAACAAGTATGACTGGTGGAGAAGGTGGCATAGTTGGGACACTTATTGGTGCTTTAATTATGGGAGTAATTGCAAATGGAATGAACTTACTAGATGTACAACAGGGACCACAGAGATTTGCTAAAGGTGCAATTATAATTTTAGCTGTAGGAATTGATGTAATAAGAAAGAAAAGAACTTCTAAATAATACTTTCATAAATTCACAAGATGGCTATCGATTTTTGTTAAAAAGTTTCAGATTACATCCGAAACTTTTTTGCATTTAAATATTGTAGTTTTACCTTAAAGAAATTTGTTTATTAGTGCTATTTAATGATATGTAATTAGGTATCATATTTATTTAAAATGGGTAATATAATGGTGTGCTAGAATATAAATTAAGTATAAACATATCCATGTGTATCTATGTGAGAAAAATGGTGAATATAAGTAGTATAAAGTAGAAAATGTAAATTAAGCTATAAAAATACCGAAGCTAGTGAATTGAGTTAAACATAGGCTGTGATATAATAGATTTCGTTGTCATGGAAATTACAGAAACAGATTAAATCAATAGTTTTTATTTAAAATAATGAAAAGTGTTGACAGAGCAAAAAATACATGATATACTATAAAAGCTGTCGAAGTGAGGCAGCAAAATGATCCTTGAAAATTAAACAGAGGAAGATATAAGTACAACTTATTTAGAATAAACCAGCAATTCTTTTGAACTGCGAGAGCAGCTAAAAAAGTAATTTCGTAATTTGGTGTATTACATTTAGTAATATACTAAAATCAATAATAACGAGTAGTTCAAGGAAAGCTTTGAGCGAGGAGCGGAGTTTACTTAAGTAAATGAGCACCACAGCGAAAGGTTTGACGCAGAAATGCGAAGTTAGTGTTGATTTTCTATAGAGCCATAAAAACTTTTAAATTAAGAGTTTGATCCTGGCTCAGGACGAACGCTGGCGGCGTGCTTAACACATGCAAGTCGAGCGATGAAGCTCCTTCGGGAGTGGATTAGCGGCGGACGGGTGAGTAACACGTGGGTAACCTACCTCAAAGAGGGGGATAGCCTCCCGAAAGGGAGATTAATACCGCATAATAATCAGTATTCACATGAGAGCTGATTTAAAGGAGTAATCCGCTTTGAGATGGACCCGCGGCGCATTAGCTAGTTGGTAGGGTAACGGCCTACCAAGGCGACGATGCGTAGCCGACCTGAGAGGGTGATCGGCCACATTGGAACTGAGAGACGGTCCAGACTCCTACGGGAGGCAGCAGTGGGGAATATTGCACAATGGGCGAAAGCCTGATGCAGCAACGCCGCGTGAGTGAAGAAGGTTTTCGGATTGTAAAGCTCTGTCTTTGGGGACGATAATGACGGTACCCAAGGAGGAAGCCACGGCTAACTACGTGCCAGCAGCCGCGGTAATACGTAGGTGGCGAGCGTTGTCCGGAATTACTGGGCGTAAAGAGTGCGTAGGCGGATATTTAAGTGAGATGTGAAATACCCGGGCTTAACCCGGGCACTGCATTTCAAACTGGGTATCTGGAGTGCGGGAGAGGAGAATGGAATTCCTAGTGTAGCGGTGAAATGCGTAGAGATTAGGAAGAACACCAGTGGCGAAGGCGATTCTCTGGACCGTAACTGACGCTGAGGCACGAAAGCGTGGGTAGCAAACAGGATTAGATACCCTGGTAGTCCACGCCGTAAACGATGAGTACTAGGTGTAGGAGGTATCGACCCCTTCTGTGCCGCAGTAAACACAATAAGTACTCCGCCTGGGAAGTACGATCGCAAGATTAAAACTCAAAGGAATTGACGGGGGCCCGCACAAGCAGCGGAGCATGTGGTTTAATTCGAAGCAACGCGAAGAACCTTACCTGGACTTGACATACCCTGAATATCTTAGAGATAAGAGAAGCCCTTCGGGGCAGGGATACAGGTGGTGCATGGTTGTCGTCAGCTCGTGTCGTGAGATGTTAGGTTAAGTCCTGCAACGAGCGCAACCCCTGTTGTTAGTTGCTAACATTTAGTTGAGCACTCTAGCAAGACTGCCGCGGTTAACGCGGAGGAAGGTGGGGATGACGTCAAATCATCATGCCCCTTATGTCCAGGGCAACACACGTGCTACAATGGGCAGTACAGAGAGAAGCAAGACCGCAAGGTGGAGCAAACCTCAAAAACTGCCCCCAGTTCGGATTGCAGGCTGAAACTCGCCTGCATGAAGTTGGAGTTGCTAGTAATCGCGAATCAGAATGTCGCGGTGAATACGTTCCCGGGCCTTGTACACACCGCCCGTCACACCATGAGAGCTGGCAACACCCGAAGTCCGTAGTCTAACTTAGGAGGACGCGGCCGAAGGTGGGGTTAGTAATTGGGGTGAAGTCGTAACAAGGTAGCCGTAGGAGAACCTGCGGCTGGATCACCTCCTTTCTAGGGAGTCGAAAGATAGAGTATAATCTATCTTATAAATTGATGGTTTAAGTAAGTTAGAAAATCTACTCTGTTTAATTTTGAAGGATCATAGATTCTTCTTTCAATTTACAATGTAAATTGAAAAATTGTCCTTTGAAAATTGCACAGTAAATAAGAAATAAAGTAAAGCTAAGGTTATAATATAACCTTTGTAGATGATACAAAGAAAATTGGCAGTAACGAGTACAGCAAGGAAAAGACCGAATGAGGAGCGGAGTTTACTTATGTAAATGAGCACCGGAATGAGGTATTTGACGAAGCTGGACGAAGTTAATGACGATTTTCGATAATGAAAGGTCAAGCTACAAAGGGCGCATGGAGGATGCCTTGGCACCAGGAGCCTAAGAAGGACGCGATAAGCTGCGAAAAGCTCTGGGTAGGCGCAAATAGCCAGAGAACCAGAGATATCCGAATGGGGAAACCCACCTAGATAACACTAGGTACTGCAGACTGAATACATAGGTTTGTAGAGGCAAACCCGGGGAACTGAAACATCTAAGTACCCGGAGGAAGAGAAAGAAACATCGATTTTCTAAGTAGCGGCGAGCGAAAGGGAAAGAGCCCAAACCAGGAACTTGTTCCTGGGGTTGCGGATAGATTATAAATACTGTGAAGTGCTAATTGAAGAGAGCTGGAAGGCTCTGCCGGAGAAGGTAAAAGCCCTGTAAATGAAAGCAAAGAACAGTCAGATCTAATCCAGAGTACCACGAGACACGAGAAACCTTGTGGGAAACAGGGAGGACCACCTCCCAAGGCTAAATACTACCTGGTGACCGATAGAGAAGGAGTACCGTGAGGGAAAGGTGAAAAGAACCCCGGGAGGGGAGTGAAATAGAACCTGAAACCGTGTGTCCACAAACAGTCGAAGTACGTAAAGTACGACGGCGTGCTTTTTGTAGAACGAGCCAGCGAGTTACGATGTGCAGCAAGGTTAAGTACTTAAGGTACGGAGCCGGAGGGAAACCGAGTCTGAAAAGGGCGCGAAGTTGTATGTTGTAGACCCGAAACCGAGTGACCTATCCATGGCCAGGTTGAAGCGGAAGTAAAATTCCGTGGAGGACCGAACCACGTTGGTGTTGAAAAACCATGGGATGAGCTGTGGATAGCGGAGAAATTCCAATCGAACTCGGAGATAGCTGGTTCTCCTCGAAATAGCTTTAGGGCTAGCGTCGGAAATGAGTAATGGAGGTAGAGCACTGAATGGGGTAGGGGCTGACAACAGTTACTGAACCTTATCAAACTCCGAATGCCATATACTTGAATTCCGGCAGTCAGACTGCGAATGATAAGATCCGTGGTCAAAAGGGAAACAGCCCAGACCACCAGCTAAGGTCCCAAAGTGTAAGTTAAGTGGGAAAGGATGTGTGATTTCTAAGACAACTAGGATGTTGGCTCAGAAGCAGCCACTCATTTAAAGAGTGCGTAATAGCTCACTAGTCAAGAGATCATGCGCCGAAAATGTCCGGGGCTAAAACTTACCACCGAAGCTGTGGACTCGAAAGAGTGGTAGAGGAGCATCCTGTATGAGTAGAAGTCGTACCGGAAGGAACGGTGGATTGTACAGGAGAGAGAATGCTGGCATAAGTAGCGAGAAATAAGTGAGAATCTTATTGGTCGAAAACCTAAGGTTTCCTGGGGAAGGTTCGTCCGCCCAGGGTAAGTCGGGACCTAAGCCGAGGCCGAAAGGCGTAGGTGATGGACAATCGGTTGAAATTCCGATACCGCATAAAAGCGTTTGACAAAAGGGATGACGCAGGAGGATAAGGTGTGCATACAATTGGATGTATGTCTAAGCACCGAGTCAGGTATACCAGGAAAATCCGGTATATCAATGATGAGGTGTTATGGGGAACCCGTAAGGGGAAGTACCTGATTTCACGCTGCCAAGAAAAGTCTCTATGGAGTTTTTATGTGCCCGTACCGCAAACCGACACAGGTAGGTGAGGAGAGAATCCTAAGACCATCGGAAGAATTGTTGTTAAGGAACTAGGCAAATTAACCCCGTAACTTAGGGAGAAGGGGAGCCACGCAAGTGGCCGCAGAGAAAAGGCTCAAGCAACTGTTTATCAAAAACACAGGTTTCTGCTAAAGCGAAAGCTGAAGTATAGGAGCTGACGCCTGCCCGGTGCTGGAAGGTTAAGGGGAAGACTAAGCGTAAGCGAAGGTCAGAACTTAAGCCCCAGTAAACGGCGGCCGTAACTATAACGGTCCTAAGGTAGCGAAATTCCTTGTCGGGTAAGTTCCGACCCGCACGAATGGCGTAATGATTTGAGCACTGTCTCGACAACAAATCCGGCGAAATTGAAGTGCAAGTGAAGATGCTTGCTACCCGCGATTGGACGGAAAGACCCCGTAGAGCTTTACTGCAGTTTAGCACTGAATTTCGGTATTGTCTGTACAGGATAGGTGGGAGACTAGGAAGTAGTGGCGCCAGCCATTACAGAGTCGATGTTGGGATACCACCCTGACAGTACTGGGATTCTAACCGGGCTCCATGAAACTGGAGACGGGACAATGTTAGGCGGGCAGTTTGACTGGGGCGGTCGCCTCCTAAAAAGTAACGGAGGCGTACAAAGGTTCCCTCAGAAGGGTTAGAAATTCTTCGAAGAGTGCAAAGGCAGAAGGGAGCTTGACTGCGACACAAACAAGTGGAGCAGGGACGAAAGTCGGGCTTAGTGATCCGGTGGTACCTCGTGGGAGGGCCATCGCTCAACGGATAAAAGCTACCTCGGGGATAACAGGCTGATCTCCCCCAAGAGTTCACATCGACGGGGAGGTTTGGCACCTCGATGTCGGCTCGTCGCATCCTGGGGCTGAAGTAGGTCCCAAGGGTTGGGCTGTTCGCCCATTAAAGCGGCACGCGAGCTGGGTTCAGAACGTCGTGAGACAGTTCGGTCCCTATCCGTCGCGGGCGCAGGAAATTTGAGAGGAGCTGTCCTTAGTACGAGAGGACCGGGATGGACCGACCGCTGGTGAACCAGTTGTTCCGCCAGGAGCATAGCTGGGTAGCCAAGTTGGGAAGGGATAAACGCTGAAAGCATCTAAGTGTGAAGCCCACCTCAAGATAAGATTTCCCATAGCGTAAGCTAGTAAGACCCCTCGAAGAACACGAGGAGATAGGTCAGAGGTGTAAGCAGGGTAACTTGCTAAGCTGACTGATACTAATAGGTCGAGGGCTTGACCAAATAAAAAGCGAAAGAAAAAAGTTTACTGTGCAATTTTGAGAGGACAGAAACAATTGAGAATTGATAGTTGACAATTTACAATTGTTATGACCTTAAAAAAGCAATATAAAAGAAAATTGGTAGTAACGAGTACAGCGAGGAAAATGATGAACGAGGAGCGGAACTTACTAAAGTAATTGAGCACCGGAGTGAGTTGTTTGACGAAGCTGGACGAAGTTAATAACAATTTTCGATAATAAAATCTGGTGGTAATGACGTGAAGGTAACACCCCTTTCCATACCGAACAGGAAGGTTAAGCTTCAGGGTGCCGATGGTACTGCAGGGGAGGCCCTGTGGGAGAATAGGTCGCTGCCAGGTAGAAATTAGAGTACTGATTGGTACTCTAATTTTTTTATCATAATTTAATTTTATCTGATGATTACTAGTTCTAATATTCCAACATATTTTGTGATAGTCACTTTTCTCCAAGTGTACATTGGGAGTAGCTATGGCTTTTGGATAATCGCCTAAAGGATAAGGACTTAAATGCTAAATTACTAAGAAATATGTTGATAAGCATCAAGAGGAGTTTAAACTCCTCTTGATGTTAAGAACAAAGAATAAATCTTATAATACACTTTTTAGAACTTTTCCTATACTATCATGTATAACTATATTAGCCTCATTATCATAAGAAGTAGAAGATTTATTTATAAGAACCAAGTATTTTCCCTTAAAATAATTAATTAACCCTGCAGCAGGATATACTATTAGGGAAGTACCTCCTACAATTAACATATCAGCTTGCTGGATGCATTTTACGGATTTATTTAATGTGTCCATGTTTAGACTTTCTTCATATAAAACTACGTCTGGTTTTATTGTTCCATTACATTTATCACATTTTGGTATAAGACTTGGGGTATTTAGTACATAATCTAAATCAAAAGATTTTCCACATTTAGTGCAATGATTTCTGTGAATGGAACCATGTAATTCTAATACATTATTTGATCCTGCCATTTGATGGAGACCATCTATATTTTGAGTTACTATAGCTTTTAACTTTCCCATTTTTTCTAATTCTGTAAGAGCGTAATGGGCGTCATTTGGTTTTGCATCTTTGTATATCATTTTTGCCCTATAAAAATCAAAGAAATCCTCAGTATGAGACATAAAAAAACTATGACTTAGCATTACTTCAGGGGGATATGAAAAATTATTTTTAGTTTTATATAATCCTGTTTCGGATCTAAAATCAGGTATTTGCGATTCTGTAGAAACTCCTGCACCGCCCAAAAATACAATATTAGTACTTGAATCTACAGCGGATTTTAAATTCTCATAACTCATAAAATCACCTCTGATTAATATTATAGCATATACTTTTTATATGTTTAATTGTTTGGCAAATATTAGCGTGTTTTATGTATAAGAGTAACTTATTTTATTTAGAAACGGGTTTTTTAGTAATTGGAGTTGACAAATAGTATTTAAAATGATATCATAAATTTTGTTAAAAAAAGTATGGCGCTATAGCCAAGTGGTAAGGCAGAGGTCTGCAAAACCTTTATCTCCAGTTCAAATCTGGATGGCGCCTCCAAAAAGATACAGAAGTGATCTGATTGCTGATTTTTCAGTAGATAGGTTGCTTCTTTTTTGTTGTTTATATAGTTTGGCATATTGTGGTATAATTATTATTGCGTTATGGAAAAAGTAGGATTTAAAAATATCAATACAAGAGTAAATGACTTTATTCAGTATAATAACTCCTTTAAACCCTGATTATAAAGAACAATTAGAAGCCTTTATGTCAGGTTCATATTCTAAAAGAATGACCACAGAGGAAAGAGAAAAATTTGTTTCTAGTCTAATTAATAGGGGACTTACACAGCAAGAAGCAGAACATGAATTTGAAAGCAGGAAAAAGATTATAGATTATTTGCATGATAATAGAGAAAATATAAATTTGGTATGGAGTAACTGTATGTTTATTTCTTATGGATATAATACTGAATTCAAGTTATCATCTAAAGACAAAAATAAGGACAGACTATAAAGTGCTTTTCTCCAGTGTAGCCAGTTGCTTTCTACACATAAAACTCCTGCGTCTATTAATATCTTTTTATCTTCTTCACTAAAATCAGCACATAATTATTTTTCTTAAACAGTTTCAAAACTTCTAAATTTTCTACAGACAAATATTATTGTGCAATTTTTTATGGAAAGTATACTTGACATCTGTACTATATGGTAGTAATATAAAAATGTAAAGTTAACTTTGCATATGGTTTAGGAAAATAGTTGTTATATGAAAAACAGCTTATAAGAAATATTAGCCATAAGGAGGAAAAAAATGAAAAATAGGAGTGCTGCAAGGTATTTAGTATTTTCGCTCATTGGTTTTGTGATTTTGGCGGCAGGTGCTATATTAGCAAAACTTACAAGGAATGAGCAAGGTATCATTCAGACTTTACCATATATTTTTATTGGAATTGGAGCTGGGATTTTTGGACAGAACCTTGGTACTGCCTTTGACATCTATACTATGAGAAAAAATCCAGAGGTAGCTAAGCAAAGGGAAATTGATGAAAAGGATGAGAGAAATATAACAATAAGAAATAAAGCTAAAGCTAAGGCATATGATCTTATGATATTGGTATTCGGGGCATTGATGATGGCGTTTGCACTGATGGGTGTTAGTTGGTCAGTAGTTTTAGCTATTGTTATTGCATATCTGTTTGTTATATTTTCAAACATATATTTTATAAGTAAATATAATAAAGATATGTAAAGCTGAGTATGATATAATAGGAGTTTGCCAACTAGATTAGATGGGAAAAATATTTTCCCTAGTTCAAATCTGGATGGCGCTTCTATAGTATAAAAAATTAGGGTGTCTTATATTTGTAGATAGATGATCTATTTCACTACAGATTCTAATACATGTATTTCTCCCTTTTTAAAATTAACTTCTACACTGCTTCCAATCGGTAAAGTTATTCTTGGATATGAATGTCCAGATTGAAAGTTAATTAAAGTTGGTTTTTTTAAGCTAAGTATCCTGTCTTCAAGTATTTCAGTTAAAGTTAAACTTCGTTCATAATGTGGAAGTTCACAATTTGTAAACTGACCTAGAATAAAGCCTGAACATTTTTGAAGATCTCCACTTAGTGTTAATTGAGTAAGCATTCTGTCAATTCTATAAGGTTCTTCTCCTACATCTTCTATAAAGAGTATTTTATTTTCAGTATTCAAAGCATAAGGAGTACCTAGAAGACTAGATATAAGGCATAGGTTACCACCTATAAGAGTACCAGATGCATACTCTCCATTGAAATACTGTGTGGGAATGTCATTAGGGTTTTTTATAGTAAAGGGAACATATCCACACGTTAGGGTATCTAAAAAACTCTTTAATGTAAAATCATCAAAAGTAGAAGTGCACATTGGAGAGTGAAAGGTAATTATATGGCATTTATCGTATATATTGTTTAATAAAGTGGTTATGTCACTAAATCCTGCAAATATTTTAGGATTTCCTTCAATAATATTAAAATCAATAAAAGGAAGAAGTCTCATGCTGCCGTATCCACCTCTTGTGCATAATATCATATTTACACTTTTGTCTGAGAACATATCCATAATATCGGAAGCCCTGTCTACATCCTTACCAGCTAAATAACCCCATTTGTCGTATATATGGTTTCCTTCTTTAACATTAAAACCAAGATTTTTTAAAATCTCGATTTTTTCTTTGATTTTTTCAGGCTTCTCTGCACTTGCCGGAGATACAAGGCCTATAGTATCTCCTTTTTTTAATCTTTTCCCAATCAAAATCATCACATCCTAAAATTAAAATAAGTTTTTTTTCTTTAAAAATAATATACACACTAGGCAAATTAAAGCTGTTATTACATATACCATCCAGAAGCCATTTGGAGATTTGGCAAAGGGTATTCCGTTTAAATTCATGCCAAAAGAACCAAATATTATATTTGGAATTGCCATGACTATGGTTACTGAAGCTAGGAGTTTCATGACTATGTTTAAGTTATTTGATATAACTGAGGCAAATGCGTCCATAGTTCCTGTTAAAATATTGCTATATATGTTTGTCATTTCTATAGCTTGTTTATTTTCAATTATAACGTCTTCTAGAATATCTTGATCTTCAGGATACTTCTGTAAAAGTTCTAACTTTAGCATTTTTTCTAAAGTAATTTCGTTAGCTTTTAAGGAGGTTGAAAAGTAAACAAGAGATTTTTCCAAAGATAAAAGTTGAATAAACTCTTTATTTTTCATGGATTTATGAAGTCTTTGCTCAATCATTACGCTTTTTTTGTCTATTTGTCTTAAATAGAGCAGGTAATAGCTTGCTATTCTATAAAGTATTTGTAAAATAAATCTAGAACGTTTAAATGTGAAAAAGGATTTAACTTTACCATCTATAAAATCAGTAAGAATTTTGCTGTTTTTTAAACAGACTGTAATTAAAGTAGATTCTGTATGAATTATAGCTAATGGATAAGAATCATAAGTTAAAGAGTTAACTTCCATTTCTGTAAAAGGAATATCAACTATTACTAGTAGATTATTATCTTCAGTATCTATACGTGACGTTTCTTCTTCATCTAGAGCAGCTTTTAAAAAGTCCATTGGAACACCAGATTTCTTTGATATTAAAAGTAAATCTTCATCTGAAGGTGCTACAACGTTAATCCAGCAGCCATGTTCTATGGTATCTACAGATTGTATATTATTTGATTCATCTATGGTTTTGTAAATTGAAATCATGTAATGCCTCCTTGTAAGAATTAGCAGTGTATCTTAGTTAGTTCCTTTATATACTATATTTATATTATATCTTATGAAAACATACTTTTGAATATAGCATTATAAAATATAAATATAAATAACTACTATTTAAATTTATTTATGTGGACAAAATAAGTTTATGGTTAAAACTGAATAGTATATATTATAGAATATAAAACTGAAAAAGAGTTTTTCAAATTGAATATTTTATGTATTAAGGGTAAAAATTTAAATAACAAAAGTAATAGTATTAATTTTTAAGTAGTGCTGCTAGGAGGATGTAGATGAAAAAAAAATATTGTATCATATGTGGAAAACCTTTAAGTGATGGTATAATAATATATGGTAGAGGAATATGTAAAAATTGTGAAGAAAGACTAATAAAATTGGAAAATGATTTAGATTTTTACGAATACTACAAAGAAAGAATAAGTAAAACTATAGCACGTTTTATTATAAGAGGAGAGATAACTCATTGTCAGAATTACCACTTTTAGAAGGAGTTTTAAAATACATTAAGGAAAATAATATATCATTTTGTATGCCAGGTCATAAAAATGGAAGAGGTTTTTATAATACTTCAATAGGAAGAGAATTTATATCTAATATTTTAAAATTTGATATTACTGAAGTAGATGGTGTAGATAATCTTCATAATCAAAAAAGTATAATATTAGATGCAAGTAAGCGTCTTTCAAAGCTTTATGGAAGTAAAAAGTCTTATTTTTTAGTTAATGGAAGTACATCTGGAAATATGATAATGTTGTTTAGTAGTTTTAATGAGGGGGATAAAATTTTAGTAGAAAGAAATTGCCATACCTCTATACTAAATGGAATAATTATGAGGAAGTTGATTCCTATATATTTAGAAAATATTATAAGTGAAAAAATAAATGCTCCTATTTGCATAAATTTGGGGCATTTTTTACAAGCACTAAAGAGAAATAAGGATATAAAAGGGGTAGTAGTTACATATCCCAATTATTATGGAATATGCAGCAATCTCAAGTTTATAATAAAGGAGGCAAGAAAGCTTAACATAAAAGTATTAGTTGATTGTGCTCATGGAGCACATTTTGGTGTTAACAAAAATTTACCGGAAAGTGCAGTAACACTTGGTGCAGACATGGTAGTTACTAGTTCGCATAAAACGCTGCCTAGTTTAACTCAAACTGCTTATTTACACGTAAATAATGAGAAATATATAAATAAAGTAGACTTTTATTATAATGCGTTTTTAAGTACAAGTCCTTCATACATAGCACTTTGTTCTATGGACTATGCTCGATTTTACCTTGAGGAGTATGGCAGCAGTGATTACGAAAAACTTATAGAGATAGCTGAATTCTATAGAGATAAGATAAACTCTATAAGAGGATTGCAGGTAATTGGCAGAAAGGATATAATACAATTTAATTCTAAAGAAAGAGAGGCAGTACCAAGTGCAGCAGATATAGATTTAACAAGATATACTATAAATCTAGAACCAGGATACAGCGGCAATTTACTTTTAAATTATTTAAGAAAACTAAACATACAGTGTGAAATGAGTGACAATTCTAATTTAGTATTGATTTTTTCTCCATTTAATGAAAAAGAGGAGTTTGAAAGATTGTATACTGTATTAAAGAATTGTGATTTAGAAAAAATTAAATGTAAAAAAGCAAATAGGATGGAATATGGAATACCTCAATCCAAAATGATTCCATTTCAAGTTATAGATGTAGAAAAAGAAATGGTAGATTTAGATGATTCCTGTGGAAGGATAAGCGGAGCAAGTGTGATACCATATCCACCAGGAGTTCCCATATTAGCTATAGGAGAACTGATAGATAAAAATGTCATTCAAGTTATTAAATATTATATAAAAAATGGTGTGGATTTAATTGGAATAAAAGACAATAAAATAAAAGTTGTAAAATGAATTTTGGAGGAAAGCAAATGAGTTTACAAAAAGGAAAACTTATAGTCATAGAAGGATGTGACGGCAGCGGAAAAGCTACACAGACAGAAAAACTTTATAAAAGGCTTTTAAATGAAAATTATAATTTAGAAAAAATAGAATATCCTAATTATAATAGTGAATCTTCAGCTTTAGTAAGAATGTATTTAAACGGAGATTTTGGCAAAAAACCTGAAGATGTAAGTGCATATGCAGCATCAACATTTTATGCAGTAGATAGATATGCATCTTATAAGATGGAGTGGAAAAAGTTTTATGAAAATGGTGGGATAATACTTGCAGATAGATATACGACAGCTAATATGATACATCAAGCTTCTAAAATTGATGATTTAGAAGAAAAAAATAAGTTTTTAAAATGGCTCTGGAATTTTGAATTTGATATATTGGGACTTCCTATACCAGATTGTGTTATATTTTTGGATATGCCTCCTGAATATAGTAAAAAACTTATGGCTAAGAGAAATAATAAATTTACGGGTAATGTAGAAAAGGACATACATGAGAGAGATTATGAGTATTTGATTAATTCTTATAAAAATGCCATACATATTGTAGATAAATATGATTGGAATAAAATTTCATGTATAGAAGGTAGTGAAATAAAGACCGTGAATAAAATCCACGAAGATATATATGATTTGATAAAAAGAATACTATAGTAAAAAGTTAATGTATTAATTACCTAAGTTTCAGTTATATGAGATAATAAGTACTTATGGTATAATAAATATAAGCTAATTTGAGAAATTTAGGCAATTGTTTGTAAAATAAATTACAAGAGGTGATGTTTTATGAAATTAATTATAGCCATTGTTCAGGATGATGATGCTGCGGATCTCTTGGAAATTTTAACAGAAGGTGGATTTAGGGTTACTAAACTTGCAACTACAGGTGGATTTTTAAGAGCTGGTAATACAACTTTGCTTATAGGAGTGGAAGAAGAAGATGTTGATGAAGTAATAGCTCATATAGAAGATGTATGTAAAACAAGAAATCAAATTATAACAGCTCCTTCATCTGAAGCAAGTTCTACAGGGATATATATGCCTTATCCTGTTGAGGTAGAAGTTGGAGGAGCAAATATATTTGTAGTAGATGTAGATAAGTTTGTAAAGATTTAATAGGAGGTATACTGAGTTGGAATTTTGCAATATAATAGGGCATGAGAATATAAAACTCCAGATAAAAAATTCTATAGCTTCCAATAGATTTTCTCATGCCCATATTTTTGTAGGAGAAGATGGGATAGGTAAAAGTCTTCTTGCTAAAGAAATAGCTTTAGATATATTGGGGAAAAAGCAAATGAAGCAGTATGTAGATATAATTGAATTTAAAATGGCAAAAGGTAAAAAATCCGTTGGAATAGAAGAAGTAAAAAATATAATAGAAGAAATGAATAAAAAACCTTATGAGGGTGACAAAAAAGTAGTAATACTATATAATTCTGATAAAATGACAGAAGCAGCTCAAAATGCATTATTAAAAACTATAGAGGAACCTCCCAGTGGAAGTTTTATGTTACTTTTATGTGAAAAGCTAGATGGAATATTGGATACCATAAAGTCTAGATGTCAAGTATATAAACTTAATAGGTTAAGGCAAAAAGAAATGGAGATTTTTTTAAATGCCAAATTTCCTAACTTATCTACTGAAGAATTGAGATCTGTCTTAGCATTTAGTGATGGAATACCAGGAAGAGCAGAAAAATTTATTTCAGATATATCTTTAAGTGAAATGAGAAATATAATTTTAAATATATTTAAAGAATTATGCCATGAGAATTTTAGTTCCTGTTTAAAACTTTCAAATTGTATATCTAAAGACAAGTATGAATGGCAGGAAGTACTAACTTGTATTTTGTCATATATAAGAGATGTACTTGTATACAAAGAAACAGGTAATAGAAAATTTATTATAAACATTGATAAATTTGAGGATATAAAGACTATAGGAGAAATGTTTTCATTTAATAAGTTGAATGATATTATTAATATAGTAAAGGATGCTAGAGAAAAATTAGAAAGCAATGTAAATAGAACTTTAGTTTTTAATTCTATGTTGGTGAAAATGCAGGAGGTATAAAAATATGGTAACAGTTATAGGAGTACGTTTTAAAAAGGCCGGTAAAATATATTATTTTTCACCAGGTAATTTAAATATAAAAAGAGAAAATAGTGTAATAGTAGAAACAGCAAGGGGAATAGAATTTGGTGAGTGTGTCATAGAACCAAAAGATATAAGAGAGAGTGATATAGTTTCACCGCTTAAAAGTGTTTTAAGAATAGCTACGGAAGAAGATATACAAAAATATAATGAAAATAAAGAAAAAGAAAAAAAGGCTTTTGATATATGTATTGAAAAAATACAACAACATGAATTAAATATGAAGCTTATAGATGTAGAATATACTTTTGACAATAATAAGGTTATATTCTATTTTATAGCTGACGGACGAGTAGATTTTAGAGAATTAGTAAAGGATCTTGCATCCATATTTAGAACAAGAATAGAGCTTAGACAGATAGGAGTAAGAGATGAGGCAAAAATGATAGGGGGTCTGGGACCTTGCGGCAGAGCTATGTGTTGTTCTACATTTTTGGGAGATTTTGTGCCCGTTTCCATAAAAATGGCAAAAGAACAAAATTTATCATTGAATCCTACTAAAATATCAGGAATATGTGGAAGACTTATGTGCTGTTTGAATTATGAACAAGATACTTATGAAAAAATAAGACAGAAGTTGCCTAAGATAGGGTCTGTAGTTAGTACACCTGAAGGAAAGGGAGAAGTTATAGATAATTCTGTAGTAAAGGAAAGTATTAAAATAAAGATAAAAGTTGAAGATGGTGATGATATAGTAGAAGAAGTGCCTATAAGTGGAGTTAAAGTAATTTCGGGAGGATTTGAAGGTAGTATAAATGAAAATGAGATAAAAATTGATGAAGAAACAGAAGATGCAGATATGATCAAACAATTGTTTAAGGAGGATTAAGGAGGTAACATATGAAATCGGTATTTAAAATTCCTAATATACGTACTTCTGAGGATGTTAATAAAATAAGAAAGGTTATTTCCAGTAGTGAAGGGGTAATAGCCTGCCAAATAAACAAAGAAAAAGGAAAAGTAAGCATAGTATATGATAATTATTTTATAACAGAGAGTAAAATTATCCAGTGTATAGAAGATTTAGGTTATGCAGTATTATAAGGTATTTTCAAAGAAATAGCTAGTCAGTATGCTAATCTATTTTTTATCATACTGCGTCGGTATAACCCTTAGATAGGATTTACTATCTGCGGAACCTGGCTCCTTATCTGATAAAAAATATTTGCCACATCTTTGACTTGTTATTTTCTTTCAAATGCCTAAAATTATCTTTTAAAATTACAACAAATGTGATAAAATACAGTGGATGAAAACATTATCTAAAAATTAAGGAGGTGTTACATAAGATGGCATATAAAATTACAGAGGATTGTGTAAGTTGTGGTTCATGTGCTTCAGAATGTCCAGCTGATGCTATAAGCCAAGGAGATACTCAATTTGTAATAGATCCAGAAAAATGTATAGAATGTGGAAACTGTGCTAATGTTTGTCCAGTAGGAGCACCAGTTGAAGAAAACTAATTGTTAGGAGGTCACCATAAGGTGGCCTTTTTAATTTATCCGATGACTACCTGCTCTAATACTCCCACGCACTCTGTGAAAGCGACTGTCACCAAATCAAAGAATTTGGGACATCTGCTTTTCTCCAAGTGGGAGTAAAGAGCAGATACGTCCCTGGATAACGATTTCTTGGCATCAGGTGGAGTCAAAACTCCATCTGATGCCAAGAACTTTGTTTATATAAATATCAAATTCTGTATAAAGAGTAAGTTATTTTACACGAATAATTAATATAGATAGGAGATTAAATAAATTATAGTCAGAAAATGTACTAGATGGAGGTAAAAATGGATATATCTGTTATGATATTTACGATATTTGGAATTGCTGCAGTAACAGCTGGTTTTGTAATGGATGGTGGAAACCCTACGGCGCTTTTTGGTGGTGCAGCAGCAGTAATAGTTTTTGGTGGAACGTTTGGAGCTGTAGCTTTATCATTCCCATTAGACGTATTAAAAAGAGTACCTAAAATATTTAAAGTGATTTTTAATCCTAGAAAAACAAGTTTAGTTGATTTAATTTTATATTTTAAAGATGTATCCTATAAAACTAGAAAAAATGGTTTGTTAAGTTTGGAAGGTGAAATATCCAATGACCCTAATTTGGATCCTTTTATAAAAAAAGGCCTTCAGCTTGTAGTAGATGGAGTAGATCCTCAAGCTGTAAGAGATATACTAGAATTGGAGCTTGAATCCACATCTGAGAGACATAAGCAAGGGGCAAGTGTATTTGAAAGTGCAGGAGGATATGGACCTACTATGGGTATTATAGGTACTGTTATGGGAATGGTTCATATTTTAGGTAGCCTTACAGATACAGCTAGTTTAGGAGGTAAAATAGGAAGTGCATTTTTGGCCACATTATATGGTATAGGATCTGCAAATTTATTATGGCTTCCATTAGGTAATAGACTAAAGCAGCAAGATGAAAAGGAAGTTAAGGAAAAAACGCTTATAATAGAAGCAATATTATATATTCAAGAAGGTATAAATCCAAATACCATAGCAGAAAAGTTAAAAGGATTTTTGAACAAGCAGGAATTGGCAAAATATGAAGGAATGGATGGTAAGGCTGCATTATGAAGAAGAAAAATAAAAAACCAGATGAAGGACCAAGTGCAGAAAGATGGATGCTTAGTTATGCTGATTTTATGACACTTCTTATGATATTTTTTGTAGTTATGTACGCTATGAGCCAGGTAGACCAAACTAAATATAATAAACTTTCTCAATCTCTCAGTATAGCAATGGGAGGAGGAAAAACAATAATAGGTGCCGATAATACTTCTAGTGTCAAAGACAGTGTTAAAACAGTAGATAAGCCAACTCAAAGTGATGAATCTGACCAACAGATTAAGATGGAAGCAAATAAATTAAAGCAATTAAAAAAACAAGTGGACGCATATCTTTCAGCTAACGGATTAAGTCAAAGTGTAAGTTCACAGATAGATGAAAGAGGTCTTGTTGTTAGTTTAAGTAATACTTTGTTTTTTGATACAGGAAAAGCTGAAATAAAACCTGAAACCCAAAATACATTAATAGGAATAGGAAAAATGGTAAATCAAATGGGAAATTCCATAAGGGTGGAAGGACATACAGACAATGTACCTATTAGCAATAATGAGTATGCATCTAATTGGCAGTTATCTTGTGCTAGAGCAGCTAATGTCACTCAATTTTTACAAAATAAAGTAGGTATTAAACCTGAAAAGCTTACATCAGTAGGTTATGGAGAATATAGGCCAGTTACAGATAACTCGACAGATGCAAATAGAGCTAAAAATAGGAGAGTAGATATAATTATAGAAAGCAATAAATTTAACAGTATTGAGCATGGAAATAGTACAAGCAGCAGTACTACTAGTTCACAGAGTACTTCACACACGATAAATACAGATCAACAAAAGGTAAAGCAATCTGAACAACATTAAACATAGTTAGAAATATATTATTTTTTAAATCCCTTAATTTTAATGGGATTTTATTTTTTACAAAAATTAATGATAGTTAAGTATCTAATATTTGACAACATATTTTATTTAAATTACAATTTAAGTTAATGTGTAAACTTGTGTAAAATAAATTTTATAAGTGAGGACGTTTAAGTGAAATTGAATTTAGTGAGAAGTGACGAAACATTAGATGATTTGCAAATAAACGGAATATGTATTATACAGAAAAAAAGCACCTTTAGGTTTGGAGTGGATGCTGTCTTACTTGCAAATTTTGCCAAAGTTAAACCTAGAATGAATATAATTGATTTATGCAGCGGAACAGGGATAGTACCGTTTATAATAGCTGGTAAAACAAAGGCTCAGCATATAACAGGTATGGAAATTCAAAAGAGTATGGTAGATATGGCAATTCGTTCTGCAATTTTTAATGGAATGGAGAAAAGAATTGAGTTTGTTCACAGAAATTTAGTAGATTTTGAATTTTTAAAGAAGTTACCAAAAGTGGATGTAGTAACGGTAAATCCACCTTATAAATTGAAAAATTCAGGAATTACAAATGCCCAATACGAAAATGCGATATCAAGGCATGAAATATGCTGTACATTAGAAGATGTTATAAAGGCAGCAAAGATTTTATTAAAAGATAATGGAAAGCTATATATGATCCATAGACCGGATAGGCTTGTAGATATAATGTGTACTATGAGGAAATACAATATAGAGCCAAAATTGATGACAATGGTACAGCCATGTGTTAACAAGGCACCTAATATGGTACTTATAGAGGGACAAAATAATGGAAAACCGTTTTTAAAATGGGAAGCACCTATATGTGTACATAAATCAGATGGAAGCTATACAGATGAAATTGATAGAATATACGGAAGATGTTAAAGGAGATAATGTGTAATGGGAAAACTTTTTTTAGTGGCAACTCCTATAGGAAATTTGAGTGATATAACTTTAAGAGCTCTTCATACCCTTAAAAATGTAGATTTAATAGCAGCAGAAGATACCAGACAGAGTTTAAAGCTATTAAATCATTTCAGTATAAAAAAACCACTTATAAGTTGTCATAAGTACAACGAAAATGAGAAAAGTAAATTATTAATACAAAAGTTGAAAGATGGTAAAGATATAGCTCTAGTAAGTGATGCTGGGACACCAGGTATATCAGATCCGGGAAGTATCATGGTAAAGAATTGTATAGAACAGGGAATAGAATTTGAAGTTCTACCTGGTGCCACTGCAGTAACGACAGCTTTAGTTTACTCAGGCCTGGATACTTCAAAGTTTATATTCATTGGATTTTTACCTAGGGAAAATAAAGATAGGAGAAGTATACTAGAAGGTGTAAAAAATAGAACTGAAACATTGATATTTTATGAAGCACCCCATAGACTGACAAATACCTTAGAAGCATTAGCAACCGTTCTAGGTAATAGACATATAGGAATTTGTAGAGAACTTACAAAGGTTCATGAAGAAATATTGAGATTTACACTAGAAGAAGCTATGAATTATTATGAAAGTAATGATGCAAAAGGGGAATTTGTACTGGTAGTAGAAGGTAAGGATGAAAAAGAACTTTTAAGAGAGGAAAGTGAAAAATGGGTAAACTTGTCTATAGAAAAACATATAAAAATGTATATGGAAGATGGATTAGATAAAAAAGAAGCTATAAAAAAAGTAGCTAAAGATAGAAAACTTTCAAAATCTGAAGTTTATAAACATTCTTTAAACCTATAATAAAAAACAGCAAGCTTAAAATTTGTATAACATTTATTAAACATTGTTAATAAATACAGAATATAAATAATAAATTCTTAAAAAAGAAACTAGTTTTATTAAAAACTTATAATATCTCTGATATAAATTTCTTATATGTGTTGAGGTATATACCAATTTAATGGTATAATGGAAACATGTTATTTGCAAATTTGAACTTTTTATGGTTATAAAGGGCTGAAATTTGTAAGCTGTTAAGTATTTTACGAGGAGGTAGAAAAGTTTTGAATAAAAGAACCTTATCTGTTGCAATTGCATTAACTTTGGCATTGTCAACAGGGGCAAATGTTTTAGCCATGCCAGGTGCATCAAGTTCATCGACTTCATTAGAGCAGGTTAAACAACAAAAGCAGGAATTAGAAGTTAAAGCTGAAAAAACGGACAACCAAATAACACAAACTATGAATGACTTAGAAAATAACAAAAAAAGTATTGCCTCAGTTTCTAATAGTATAAAACAAACTCAAGCTAACATAGATTCTGTGCAAGCTAGTATAGAAAGCCAGCAGAAGGTATTTAATCAAAGAGCAAAGGCTATGTATACAAATAACATGGGTAGTTACTTGGGGGTAATATTAAATGCAAGTAATTTAAACGATTTTATATCTAGAGTAGATAATGTTGGAAAAGTAATGGGTTTTGACAAGAATATTGTAGGTGATTTAAAAAATAAAAAAGAGCAATTAGTTAATGGAAAAGAAAAATTAAATAGTGAAAATAATAAGCTGTTGGCATTAAAATCAGAAAATGAAAAAAAATTGGCCAAGCTTAATAGTGATAAAGAAAGTGCAAAAAATGTAATAGCATCTTTAGATGCACAACAAAAATCTTTAGAAATTGCTGATCAAGCAACTTTAAAGGCAATTGCCTCAGCTGCAAGTAACGTTAGTGCTTCAAGAGGAGGTACTATAGTATCATCTAATGCAGTAGTAGCATATGCTTCTAATTTTTTAGGAGTTCCTTATGTATGGGGAGGAACATCTCCTTCAGGATTTGATTGTTCTGGATTGGTTCAATACGTATATGCAAACTTTGGAATTAATTTGCCAAGAACTTCACAGGAACAGCAAAATGTGGGTACACCTGTATCAAGAAATGAGCTTCAACCGGGAGACTTAGTTTTCTTTGGTTCTCCGGCGTATCATGTAGGAATGTATGTAGGTGATGGAAAGTTTATTGAAGCACCACGTACTGGACTTTCAGTTAGAATAGCAGCTTTAGATAACAGATCAGATTTTACGGGTGGAAGAAGAGTTAGATAATAATTTAGTGACATATTATTTTAAATTTCAGTATACATACATAGCTAAATTCATTTTTGTGATTTGGGATTTAGCTATGTTTTTATTTACAGATTTAAAAACAAAGAGTAGGAAACTTTTTAAATGTGAATTTTATAAGAATTTTTAGGCCTATAGTTAGAAAATAAAGGCAAGTTTAAAATTTGCATATTTTTTATAAAAAATCGTTAATAAAGATAGAATATGATTAATAAATTGACAAAATAGTATTTGATTTTATTTTAAATTTATAATATTTCTTCTGAAAATTTTTTGCATGTGTTGAGGTATATGTCAATTTAATGTTATAATAGATATACGTTACTTGCTAATCTCAGCTTTTTGGGGTTATAAGAAGATCAAGTTTGTAAGCTACTAAATATTTTATGAGGAGGTAGAAAAGTTTTGAATAAAAGAACCTTATCTGTTGCAATTGCATTAACTTTAGCATTGTCAACAGGGGCAAATGTTTTAGCCGCGCCAGGTGCATCAAGTTCATCTACTTCATTAGAGCAGGTTAAACAACAAAAGCAGGAATTAGAAGTTAAAGCTGAAAAAATGGACAACCAGATAACACAGACTATGAATGACTTAGAAAATAATAAAAAGAGTATTGCCTTAATTTCTAATAATATAAAACAAACTCAAGCTAATATAGATTCCGCCCAAAAAAATATGGAAAATCAGCAGCAAGTGTTCAATCAAAGAGTAAAGGCTATGTATATAAATGGTATAAGTAGTTACCTAGGAGTAATATTGAATGCAGATAATTTAAATGATTTTATATCAAGGGTAGATAATGTTAAAAAAGTAATGGGTTTTGATAAGAATGTTATAGGAAGTTTAAAAGATAAAAAAGAGCAATTAGCTAATGGAAAAGAAAAATTAAATAATGAAAATAATAAGCTATTGGCACTAAAGTCAGAAAATGAAAAAAAGTTGGCCAAGCTTAATAGTGATAAAGAAAGTGCAAAAAATGTAATAGCATCCTTAGATGCGAAAGAAAAGTCTTTAGAAATTGCCAATCAAGCAACTTTAAAAGCAGTTGCTTCAGCTGCAAGTAACGTTCAGCAAAGTGCTTCAAGAGGAGGAAGTTCTATAGCATCATCTGATGCAGTAGTAGCATATGCTTCTAACTTTTTAGGAGTTCCGTATGTATGGGGAGGGACATCTCCTTCAGGGTTTGATTGTTCAGGTTTGGTTCAATATGTATATGCTCACTTTGGAATTAATTTACCAAGAACTTCGCAGGAACAGCAAAGGGTAGGTACATCGGTATCAAGAGATGAACTTCAGCCAGGAGACTTAGTTTTCTTTGGTTCTCCAGCGTATCATGTAGGAATATATGTAGGTGGTGGACAGTTTATTAATGCACCTAAAACGGGAGATGTAGTTAAAATAGCATCTTTGGATAATAGATCAGATTTTACGGGTGGAAAAAGAGTTAGATAATAATTTAATGACATATTGTTTTAAAGTTTAAACATACATACATAGTTAAATTCATTTTGTATTTAGGAAATTTAGCTATGTTTTTTTATCTTAAATTGTCAATGGTTAGATTCATTGATAAGTTCAACACAGAAAAAGAGACCTGCATTATAATTATAATGCAGGTCTTTTAAATAATGATTATTTGCCTTCTTTTAATGCATTTAAACAACTTTTGCAGATGTTTTTACCTCTATAATTTACAACGTCTCTTGCGTCACCGCAGAAAATACATGCAGGCTCATACTTCTTTAATATAATCTGTTCACCATCTACGTATATTTCTAAGGCATCTTTTTCAGCAATGTCTAAAGTTCTCCTTAATTCTATAGGAATGACAATTCTTCCTAGCTCGTCTACTCTTCTTACAACACCTGTTGATTTCATTAATTTTCCTCCTCTAATTCCATAATTCGACACGATTACAATTAGATAATAGCAAAAATTACATTAAAAGTCAATATAATTTCATAAAATATTTTACAAATTTCTAATCAAATTCCATCTAAAGTTAATATACTACCATAATATTCAAAAGTCAATAACAATATTAATAAAAGTTTATAATATATGATAAACAAGGATTTAAATGTAAGAAATTAATATTAGAATTAAGTACAAAATCAGGAAATTTCAAAAAATATTTTTTATAAAATAGTAACTAAATGGATAATTAAATATTTGAAGTCGAAATTTTCGATAAGAAATTTTAATATTGATAATCTATATGGATATAAGAGGGCATTTATATTAAAATAAGAGATGTACAGTTCAATAAATAGAAGTAGAGTAGGTTGTATTAGAATTATTTTTACCAAAATATATCTGCAATTTAGACACATAATGTTGATAATTTTAAAAAAAGGAAATTTTATTTATAGAAATAGAGTATTTTTATGTGATAAAATAATAAGTAAGTAGGTGATTAATTTGGATTATGTGAAAGACTTTATTAAAAGCGCAAGAGAAGTAGTAAGTAAAGTAGGAGGAGAAGTTTATTTAGTTGGTGGGTATATAAGAGATAGGTTGATTGGTATAACAGCTCAACCTAAAGATATAGATTTTATATTTAATGGAAATATTGAAAAATTTATGGAGGAACTTGAGAATAGACAATATAAATTTTTCCCTATAAAGCAGGAAATAGGTATATATAGATGTATGCTAGGAAATAATTCAATAGATATATCTCTCATGGAGGGGGATTCTATTGAGGAGGATTTGAAGAATAGAGATTTTACTATGAATGCTATAGCTATAAAGCTTAGTGGAGATAAAGTTAAAGTTATTGATCCCTTTTATGGAAGAAGATCTATTGATAATAGAATAATTAAAAGTGTAACTGATATGAGCTTAGAAAATGATCCTATCAGGATACTTAGAGGTGTTAGGTTTCATATATCTTATGGAATGCATTTTAATTTGGATACGGAAAAATGTATTGAAAAATTAGGTTGTAGGATAATGGATATGCCCAGGGAAAGAGTCTTTAAAGAATTTATGCTTATATTAGAAAAGGACAATCAGGGAAAGGCTTTTGAAGTTTTAGATAACTATGGAATACTAAAAAATATTATACCTTATATAGAAGAATTAAAAACTATAGGGAAATGTGCATATCATATAGAAGATGTATTTACTCATATGAATTTAACTTATTGTGTATTTAAGGATATCTTAAATGGTAAGGTAAGTCTTGAGGGATTAAATTTACATGTGTTTGAAGATAAAATAGGTGAATTTAAGTTGAGAGAGTATATGTCTTTAGCTTGTTTTTTGCATGATATAGGTAAATATGAAGCTTATAGAAAGGACGGAGACAAGGTAAGTTTTTGGGGGCATGAAATGAAAGGAGCTGCCATAGCTAGGAATTTCTGTAGGAACATGAAATTTCCCCAAAAAGCAGAAAGCTATATAGAAAATATAGTAGATGGTCATATGTATCCACTGAAGATTTTTAAACAAAATTCTAAAGATAGGAAGAATGATTTTTATAAGTTTTTTTCAAAATATGATGGATATATAATAGAAATACTAACTGCTGCATATTGTGATAACTATGCTACAAGAATGCTTTTGGATGTTGAAAATGAAAAAGTTAGATTTAAAATGTTTATTGAAGAGATGTTAAAAGAGTATGAGTTGTATTGTAGTATAAACAAATATAAAATTTTAAATGGAAATGATGTTATTCAAATTTTAAATGTATCGGGGCCTGAAGTAAAAAATGTTCTTGAAGATGTGACAAGATTTAGATATTTAGGAAAAATACAAACTAGAGAAGAAGCATTGAATTATTTAAAAGTTAAAATAAATAACAACTATATTTAAATTAAGCAAGAACTTATCCACAATGTGGGTAAGTTCTTGCTTATGGCACTAATATCAAAAATCATGAACTTATCCACAGAAAATGTTGATAAGTTCATGATTTTTGTGGACAAGTGTCTGAAAATTCGTTTATCCGATGGCTAGCCGCTCTAATCCATCCACTTTTTTAAATGGATGTAAAGAGCGGTTATCAAGAACTTTGTTTATTCTTCTAGACTTTGAAAAGTTGAGACTATAAAGTCAAATTCTTCTGCATCGGAAATTTCTCCATAACTGTCTTCTGAAATTCCAGGATAATAATATAGTATGAACTTTTCTTTAGAGTGTATATTTTCTATTATTATATATTTTCTGTCTAATTCTACATCTTGAAGAACGGCTAGTACTGTATACCTATCATTTTCACCAGTTTTGTCGTTAGTAAGATTTAAAAAAAAGCTATCATGCCTTGTAATGTTTATTTTCTTTTTATCACAATTTACGATTTTAGAACCACTTTTACATCCAAGGCAACTGTCAAATTTACAATCTGAAGTACAGTTAAGGCACTGACAGATACTGCATTTCTCAAGTTGGGATAAAGATTCTAAATTGTCATTTTTATAATCTTCTAGTAAAGAAATATATTTATCACTTTTTAGCTTGTTTAAAAAGCCTCCTGTATTAAGTTCACCTTGTGCAGCTTCAATTAAATCTATATATTTTTTTAAGGTTGATACTTTGGATACATATTTTCTCCTATTTAAAATATCTTTATCTAAAAAAGGAGAAATGTTATCTATAGCATAATTTATAGCTACAAATATTTTGCCGTATTTATCTTTTTCATGTTTTAAGAACTGGTCAGCTTTACTCATGATATCACCTAATTTTGTTTATATTTTTCCAATTCTTTATCAAGATCAACTTCATCTAATTTTTTAAATTCCTTTTCTAAAGAATCCTCTTCTCTTAAATCTCCCAGTCCTTCAGCTAAAGATTCTTTCTTTTGAATTTTTCTTTCGATGTCATCAATATTTATTTTATTGCTTCCTGTTTCTACATTAGATAGTATTTCATTTACTTTTTTAGTGGCTTCTGCATTATTAAATCTTGCTGCAGCTTCATCTCTATATACTCTGGTTTTGTGTATTTCTTCTTCTAGTTCTTTTAACTTATGTTTAACTGCTTCAGCTTTTTGACAAGCATCTTTGTAGCTGGCTTCTAAAGAACTGTAACTTTTATCAGCTTCTAATTTCCTAGCTAGAGCTTTTTTAGCTAATTCTTCATTTCCTTTGCTCATTGCAAGTTTTACTTTCTCATCAAATTCAGTAGATACTCTTTTTGATTCTTCCATTTTCTTTTCAATTTCATGAACATTACCTAGTATTTGTGCTGATGATAATTTAGCTTTGTTTAGGCTATCATCCATATCCCTTAGTTTTTGATCAAGCAATTCAATAGGGTTTTCAATATCATCTAAAGTATTGTTTACTTTTGCCCTAAAAATATTTGATACTCTTTTTAATACTCCCATAAAAAATCCTCCTCGTTATTTTCTGTTTTTAAATTTTTTTATTTTTCTTATAATAAATAGTAATATTAAAATTAATATTACAAATTTAACAAAACCCCAAAAGAAGCTTGCTAAAAGGCTATGCCCTCCACTATATCCATAATAACTGGAGCTGTGACCCCAGGGGATGGGTATAGGTATAGGAAAAAAGGATCTATGACTTCCACTGCTATAATTTTGACCGGAGCCAGAATTATTTTGATTAGTATTTTGATTACTAGATTTTGAAGAAGAATTAGGTGTATTAGAAAAACTGCCTGACTTAAAATCTCCTCCAGAACTATTAGTGCTATTTTTTTGTTTATAGGTAGAGTTAGGGGAAGAAAAACTACCCGATTTAAAACTACCACCGGAAGATTTGGAACTACTACTATGTGAAAAGCTACTTGTGCTGTGTGAAAATCCACTTGATTTAAATCCACCAGAGCTTCTTGCATATACAGTATTGTTATTTATGTTTAAAATATTTCCTTGTGGTGTAAACAAATCTACCGATAAGAATAAAAAAGCCATCACTAATGATATAATAAAGAATTTTTTATTTAATTTAACTTTAGCCACCCCCCTTAAAGAAAAGAATCTTTTCTTATATGGTAACATAATATTTATAGCTAGTGGATGTTAATAATATTAAATTTTTATAACATTAAGTATGAGAGCATTATACAGTATTATATAACTTATAACAAGTATTAGATTAACTTGTTTTAGGCAATTTAAGACGGTTTAATAGGATTTATTATGGTTTATCATGATTTATATAGAAAATGTAACAAATTTCCGTTGATTTAATAAATAGTTAGTTTGTAAAGAATATATATATAACATATAATATTAATATGGTTTTTTAAGGTTAAAATAACTGTTATTTTGGAGGTTGTAAATAATGAAAGAACACAAATTTGGCATGGAATATATAAACAAAGCTGCTAAGAATATATCAGATAATACTATAGTACCTTATGAGGATTTGCCAAGGTATGATTTATTTTTATCTCAGGTTACAGACTATCTAAATGATAAGTTTCAAGGTGAAAAATATACGAATAATATAATACAGAATTATATTAAAAATGAAGTCATATCTAAACCCGAAGATGGTAAAAAAAGAGGATATACAAAAGTTCATTTGACACAGCTCATTTTATTAAGTTATATGAGACCTATATTAACCACAGAGGAAATAAAAAAGGTTTTCAGGCTTGCCTTTAATGAGATAAACAATGGAGAAGATGATATAATATCATGGGAAAATGCCTATAAGATATTTTCGGATTTGCATAACAATAGCCTTGATGATTTGATGAGTAAAGAACATTTTAATGAAAAAAAATTTCAAGATATGGTAAAGGATATGGACTTAAAATCTGATGATGAAGATAGGATAGGTATCTTTTTTGTGGTAATATCTTTAATTTGCCAGGCGAGTGCAATTAAGAAACTAGTTCAAAATATAGTAAATAACTATGAAGGAAAATAGAAGGGATAAAAATGAGTTTATTGTGATATTTTATGCAACTTACCTAGATTTATGTAGATCAAATTTAGGTAAGTTATTTTTATTCGATGATTATCTGCTCCAATACTCCCATGCATTCTGTGAAAGCGACTATTGCCAAATTAAAGAATTTGGGAAATCTGTTCATAGAAAGTTTATTTTGAATTAGCTGTTAACAAACAGATGCTTTGAGCAGCTATACCTTCTCCTTTGCCGGTAAAGCCAAGACCTTCCTCTGTAGTGGCTTTTACACTTATTACAGATGTAGTTATATTTAGAGTTTTAGCTATATTTATTCTCATATCTTGTATGTATGGAGAGAGTTTAGGTTTTTCGGCTATTATAATAGAATCTATGTTTCCTATATTATATCCTTTTTCTCTAATTAAAGATGATACATGTGAGAGCAATCTAAGACTAGATATGTTCTTATATTTATCATCATTATCAGGGAAATGTTTGCCAATATCACCTAAACATAAGGCTCCAAGAAGACTATCCATTATTGCGTGAAGAAGTACATCTGCATCTGAATGTCCCATAAGGCCTTTTTCAAAAGGGATATTTACGCCTCCTAAAATAAGAGGTCTATTATAACCTAATTTATGGACATCATAACCAAGCCCGATTTTCACATTTAATTCCTCCTCAATTTTTATTATATTTTAACACACATAATAAAAAGGTGCACTTAATGGCACCTTAAGATATATCTTTAAAACTTCGAATCACATTTTTATTATTTTTATCCTTTGTTTTGCAGGGTTTAAACATGGAGTAAAAGAATTTTCTATAAGTTTTCTTTATTAGTAATAGAAGTGAAAATGGATCTTTTTTTCTATTTCTTGAAAAATCTACCTTGATAACGTTATCTTTCATAAATAACCTCACCCTCCATAAAAAGATCTTACCATAATAATAACATAAATTTAAAAGTATGTTAAGAAAATTACAAAAAATATTTAATTGAACCACAATTATAAAATTAAGGGGACAAGGTAATCCCCTTAATTTATGAGATAAAAAGGTATATTGTTTTGTATTGGAAAATGTTAGTTGTGTTTTATGAGCTTTGTGACTATGTGGTTAATAATATTATATGGATATAGGATTAAATGTGTTACTAAATAATATGTTATCCACATGTTGTCCACAAAAGTGTGGATAATGTGGATAAATAGTATAAAAATTATGTATAATCAAATCTTGCTTTATAGATAATATGTTAATAACACAACTTATTAACATATTACCTGTTGATAATGTTGAAAAGTCTATAACTAGTAGTATCTATTATATTATTAGATATACCGTATTTATGACTATTATTCAGAGATATTTTTCTAATATAACAGTAATAAGGTACACATATTAGATTTTAAACTTTACCCCAGACAGAAAATTAGTGGGAAAGGATAATTTATATTATATAAAAATAACATGTTATCCACAAAATATGTAATAATGTTGTGGATAATGTTGAATATAGTTCTTATTTTAGATCAAACATACAATAGGTCTTATAAATGTAACGAAGACTAAAATAATTTACAATTTATTAATATTTTGTTTAACAAAAATGAAGATACATGTTTTAATATGTTAGAGAAAGGATTTTTATGCAGAGTTTAATTTAATAAAAGTGGATGGGAGATAATATATAATGACAACAAGGAACAACTTTAGTAAGATTTTTAAAAATAGTGGATTGATGTTACTCGGATTTATTGTAGTCTTTGGATTGTTCTATGGGGGATATAATTATTTTCATGGGAATAAGTCAAAAACCAATAAGGTAATATCTACTGATAAAAAGACTGGAAGTGAAGTTAGTCAGAAGAAGGTATCTAAAAGCAACGTAAAAAGTAGTAATAAACAAGGTTCAGATAAGGACAAGAATATTAGACATAATGTATCTGAAGATGGAATGAAATATACTTATGATGCACAAAAAGTAAAAGATATATTGGACAATAAAGCTCCAAATGACGGAAAGAAGATAGCATTTCTAACTTTTGATGATGGACCTTCTACTACTGTGACACCAATAATATTGAATACTTTGAAAAATTATAATGTGAAAGCAACTTTTTGTTTGCTAGGAGAAAATGTAGAAAAAAATGAAAAAAGTAAGGAACTAGTAAAAGAAATATTTAAAGAGGGACATGCTATTGGAAATCATACTTATACACACAGCATGAGAAAACTATATCCTGGAAATAGACTTGATGTAGATACTGTTATGGCAGAAGTTGAACAGGATAATGTAGCTATAAGGAACATTGTTGGACAAGATTTTAATACTAGGGTACTAAGACTTCCAGGAGGGTATATGTCAAGGGTATACTATCATGATCCTAATTTAAATGAATTTAATGCACGACTAAAGGAAAAAGATATGTACAGCATAGATTGGAATGCCTATGATTGTGATGCAGAAGGAAGAAGAAAAAATGCAGATCAGCTTTTAGAACACGTAAAAAGGAGTGTGGGTTCACAACAAAAAGTTGTTATACTTATGCATGATACTTATGGTAAAGAAGAGACAGCTAGAGCATTACCTCAAATTATAGAATATCTAAAAGGTCAGGGATATGAATTTAAAACAATAGCTTAAAGCAAAAATCAACTTATAGGCTTTTGAAATTAAACTTTTTATGTATATGATTGTTTGATATAATAAATTTGGGAAAAAGTCTACTTTATTTACTAGAAGGTTTATAATTTACATAACTAATAAGAAAATTGTAGGCATCATCCAGGTTAGTTTGGAAAGAAGAGATAATATGAAAAATAAAAATATAAAAGGTTTAATTGCTCTAGGTTTATTGATTTTCTTTATAATTGGTGTACATAGTGTTTACAAAACTAAACTTGTATCTTCAAATGACCAAAAAAAGGTCGATAATAAATCAAATGTAAAGTCTGATAAAAAAAATCAAACAAATATAAAAAAGGTACTACGTGTTAAAGATAGAGAATTTACAGGAAATAATTTGAAATATAACTCTGAGTCTATTCCTATTTTATATTATCATTCTATAGATTATGAAAAGGGAAATGAATTAAGGGTGCCAAAGGAAAAATTTAGAGAACAGATGAAGTATTTAAAGGACAATGGATATACTACTCTTACTTTAAATGAACTTTATAATTTTTTAGCTTATAATAAACCGGTTCCTAATAAATCTGTAGTGATAACTCTTGATGATGGATATAAGGATAACTATGAGAATGCGTTTCCTATTTTAAAGGAGTTTGGATTTAAAGCTACCGTGTTTATGATTACGAGTAGTGTAAATAACGAGAAAGATTTTTTAACTTCCAGTGAGTTAAAGCAAATGGATAGTTATGGTATGGATATTGAAAGCCATACAGTAAATCACGATAAACTTGATAGGTTAACTTATGACAAACAAATACAGACTTTAAAAGATTCAAAGGAATTCTTAGAAAAACTTCTTAATAAAAAAATAAAGTATATTGCATATCCTTATGGCAAATGGAATGAAAGTGCCATAAAGGCATTAAAGACAGAAGGATATAGTATGGCTTTTACTACAGCAGGGGGGTGGACTAATAAAGACCAGGGAATATATACTTTACACAGAGTATATGTAAGTGAAAAGTATGGAATGAACGAATTTAAAAGACGGCTTACGAATGGAAATTATGAAAGTACCAACAAGTAAAAACTTTTACCTAGAGTAATACGTTCAAGTAATAAAATAATTAAAATTCAAATATTTGGGGGGGGTAAAAATTGAATAAGAATGTAAAGACACTTATAATAACAGCAGCTTTTGCACTAGTTGCTTTTCAATTTAAGGTATCTGCAAATTCTTCACTGGGAGCTCCTAGGATAAACATTGATACCAATAAAGAGTGGACTGTTAAATTCAGCAGCAATTTGGAACCAAGTACTGTAAATAGTACTAACATACAAGTTACTGATAAAAATAATGTTCAGGTTCCTGTGGCAGTAACTTTGGGAAATGATCCAAGTACCGTACTGGTAAGTCCTAAAGTATCAGGATATGATCCAAGTGAAAAATATAATCTTGTTATAGGGGAAGGCTTGAAATCAGCTTCAGGGAAAAATTTGTCCAACCCTTTAAGTATGCAGTTTACTACAAGTAATAAATATTCAGATGGGACAAGTTATACAGATCTTCCTAAGATAACTTCCAACAAATTTGAATATGCACCACTTCTGTCATCCGAGAAACAAGGCTTTTTTATAAAATGTGATAGCTCATCAGATGTACAGTATAGAATTTTTGTAAATGGACAAAATGACAAGGATGGAAATTATACTGAGCTTACAAATGGATATACTAATGAGGATAGCGGAAAAATAACATCTTTAAAAACGTTGAGTGCAGGTACTAACGGTGAAAAATACAAAGCAGTAATTTATGTGAAAAGGACAGGAGTTACTGGAGCCCATAAAGATGGGAATACAGAATATGATAACTATTATGTAGATTATTTTAGATGTGTGGATAATGTAGATAGTAAGTCTAGTGAATTTATAAATTATGATATATCTTTAGATGATATGGTAAATACGCAGTTAAATTCGGATAGTACACCTGTATTTGTAGCAGCTAATGTAATGGACAATGCTGCAACTAAAAATCAGATAAAATATTATTCTGATCCAAATAATTTTCTTGACAGTTATGGTAAATATCAATTTTTAAAGCTTACGTATTCTGATGGTGTTACAGCAGATAGTCTAAATAATTTTCTAAAAGGAAAAGGAATTTTTGATGGGAAAGGACAAGCATTTTTAGATGCAGCTAAAAATAATAATATAAGCGTAGCTTATTTAGTTTCACATGCTATGCTTGAAACAGGAAATGGTACTTCTAAGCTGGCAAATGGTGGAGCAACGGATAGTAGTGGAAATTATATTTATGGAGTACCTGTATATAATTTCTTTGGAATAAATGCAACAGACGATAATGCTGTTTTAAATGGAACTAAAACTGCATATGAGAATGGATGGACTACTGTAGAGAGAGCTATTTCAGGTGGAGCACAGTGGATAGGAAAGTGGTATATAAATAATCCATCAACAAATCAAAACACTATTTATAAAATGAGGTGGAATCCTGGGAATCCCGGACAGCATGAATATGCTACGGATATATCTTGGGCATATAAACAAATACCAAATATAATAAAGGAAATGCAGGATATAACATCAGGTTCCAATTTAGAATTAGAATTTGAAATACCTAAATATAAATAATAAATATAGTAAAAACACTATCAAAATCAATGATGATTAGATAGTGTTTTTTTATTTAAATAATTCCTTCACTTTTTAATATATTTTCCAATTCGTTTACTTTGTCGTAAAGAAGATGAAATTTGTCTTTCAATACCTGATTCTGTGAGTTGTCGCTTACTATGGCCTTTTCCAAACTTTCAATAACTGACAGAGCTTCGTCGATATCTCGTTGAGCCAAATTTAAAGTGTTTTCTTTCATTAATAATTCTCCTTAATTTAATATATTTTTTATTTTTGATAAATCTTCATCTTCCACAAATGGTGCACAAAATTGAAAAGTTTTTTCATGGCCGCATTCTGAACATACACAATTACAAACATCGTAGGGGATACCATCAACTACGGATACATTTGAATTTTCAGCTAAATATTCTCCTCCACATATTTCACAGGGAGTATCATTTATAACTAGATATTCACTTTCTATATATTTCATTATATCTCTAATGGTCATTATTAACCTCCAATTTAAAAATTATCACAACATAAATGGTAACACTATTAAAAGGGATTTTCAATCATTTAATCTCTATAAAATCCACCTGCTTATAGGTAATTTTATATTCTTATTATCATATATTAGTTATATGATAAATATTTGTATATTTTGGATTATAGGGGGAGTGGTTATATTGTGATAAACATTATATGGTTTTCTATTTTAGCATTTGGAATAGGGTTTGGAATATTATCTGGAAGGGGAGAGGCAGTGTCCAAGTCCATTATAGCTTCTTCAGATGCTTCAGTAAAACTTATGATAAGTCTTTTGGGGATAATGTGTCTCTGGTGTGGGGTAATGAAAATAGCAGAGAAAAGTGGGCTTATGAATAAAATCGCAAGCTTAATGAGACCCGTTTTGAAAGTTTTGTTTAAGGATGCCTCTAAAGATGAAAGAGCTATAGGGCCAATAGTTATGAACTTAACTGCTAATATGATGGGATTATCTAATGCAGCCACTCCTTTTGGAATAAAAGCTATGGATCAGCTTAGTAATCTCAATAAAAAGAAAGAAGAAGCAAGTGATGATATGGCGCTTTTTTTAGTTTTAAATGCAGCTTGTATACAGCTTGTACCAACTACGGTTATATCTATAAGAGCGGCAATGGGATCTAAAAATCCTGCAGAAACAATAATACCAGCTATAATTACAACTACTATATCTGCAGTAGTAGGAGTAGTATGTTGTAAAATTCTCCAGAGATATTTTTAACTTTATTTAAAAGGAGTAGGGTAAGGGTGAAGTACATAATAAAAGCTATAATTCCAATAATTATTATATTTATGGTTACCTATGGTCAAATGAAAAAAGTTAGGGTATATGAATGTTTTGTAGAAGGAGCCAGGGAAGGGATAGATATATGTATTAAGATATTTCCGTACCTATTAGCCATGATAATAGCAGTAGGGGTTTTTAGAGAATCTAAAGCTTTAGATTACTTTATAGGATTTGTAAAACCTGTAGTAAAATTTGTAGGACTTCCTCCTGAAGTAGTACCTCTTGTGCTTGTAAAGCCATTATCAGGCAGTGGGGCTCTTGGAATATTCGCTGAAACCTTAAGCAAATTTGGACCAGATAGTTACATAGGTAGAATTTCCTCTATAATTATGGGCTCTACGGAAACTATATTTTATACTCTTACAGTTTATTTTGGAGCGGTTGGTATAAAAAAAATAAGGCATACCCTTTGGGCAGCAGTAATGGCAGATATAACTGCAATAATCACAGCAGTTATAGTAACTAGAATTATGTTTTAATTGAAAATTGGTATGAAATTTTATATTTTACCTTATAATAATTAGTTGTATAATATATAGTATAATTCATAATTATTTGGGATGTGAGTTAAGTTGTTAAGGTGGAAAGAGCTCTATGAAGAATGTTTAAATTGTCATAAATGTAGTTTAGGAGATAACAGAACTAATATGGTTTTTGGAGATGGAAATCCTAAGGCACATATCATGTTTATAGGAGAAGCACCAGGAGCAGATGAGGATAGAACGGGAATACCTTTTGTAGGTAGGGCAGGTCAGCTTTTGACGAAAGCTCTTGAGGCACTTGATTTATATAGGGAAAAGGATTATTACATATGTAACATTTGTAAGTGCAGGCCCCAAAATAACAGAACTCCTTATGAGCAGGAAGAAGAAGCCTGTATTCCATATCTGAGAAATCAAGTAGCACTTATAAGGCCTAAAATAATAGTTTGCCTTGGTGCAACTGCTATGGGATGCATATTAGGAAAGGACTGGAGAATTACAAGAGATAGGGGAAAGTGGGTTGAAAGAAAAGGCTTTTATATGACTGCAACTTTTCATCCTTCAGCGGTTTTGAGAGATGCGAATAAAAAAGCTGCATTTTGGGAAGATTTAAAAAGTATAAAAGAGAAAAATGAAGAGATTTTTCAAACAAAAAATGTTGACACATAAAATTATATGACATATTATATTGTTAAATACTGTGAAGGAAAGAGTAGTAAATTAGTTTGCACAAAGAGAGTCGGCAGATTTTGGTGAGAGCCGAATGCAATAAAGTTTATGAATATGGCTCTAGAGTATATCGCTTGAAATAATAGTAGGGTGGTACGGTAGTAACCGTTATATTACAAGGTGATTAATAGTTACTTAATGATGCTTTTATTGTGAAGTAAAAGTAAAGTAGAGTGGTAAAGCGTAATTTACGCCTCTATGTGGAAAGGATTTTTCCATATGGGGGTTTTTTTATATGAAAAAACAATTAAAAATACAATAAAACTAGAAGAAAAAGGGAGAGAAAGATATGACCAAGAAAACTTATTATATTACTACGCCAATTTATTATCCATCTGCAAATCTTCATATAGGAAATACCTATACTACTGTAGCAGCAGATGCTCTGGCAAGATTTAAAAGGCTTACAGGCTATGATGTTATGTTTTTGACAGGAACAGATGAACATGGACAGAAAATTCAGCGATTAGCTGAGGCAAAGGGTGTTACTCCTATAGAATATGTAGATGAAATAGTTGCTGGAATTAAAAAACTGTGGGATATGATGAATATAAGCTATGACAAGTTTATACGAACTACAGAGGATTACCATATTAAAGCAGTCCAAAAAATATTTAAGAAATTGTATGACCAAGGTGATATATATAAGGGAAGTTATGAAGGATTATACTGTACACCTTGTGAATCCTTTTGGACAGAAACCCAGGCAGCAGACGGTAAATGTCCTGACTGTGGAAGATCAGTAGAGAAAACTAAGGAAGAAGCATATTTCTTTAAAATGTCAAAATATGCCCCTAAACTTATAAAGTATATTGAGGATCATCCTGATTTTATACAGCCTGAATCTAGAAAAAATGAGATGCTAAATAATTTCTTAAGGCCTGGACTCCAGGATTTATGTGTTTCTAGAACATCATTCAACTGGGGAATACCTGTAACTTTTGATGAAAAACACGTGATATATGTTTGGATAGATGCTCTTGCAAATTATATAACAGCTCTTGGATATGGTAGTGAAAATGAAGAGTTATATAATAAATACTGGCCAGCAGATGTACATCTAGTTGGTAAAGACATATTAAGGTTTCATACAATTTATTGGCCTATAATGCTTATGGCATTGGGACTTCCTGTTCCTAAAAAGGTATTCGGACATGGATGGCTTCTGGTAGATGGGGGAAAGATGTCAAAGTCAAAGGGAAATGTAGTAGATCCTGTAGTTTTAGTAGATAATTTTGGTGCAGATGCTGTTAGATATTATCTATTGCGAGAAATACCATTTGGTTCAGATGGATTGTTTAATAATGAAATATTTATAAAAAGAATTAATTCAGATTTAGCCAATGATTTGGGAAATTTATTATCCAGAACTTGTGCTATGGTTGAAAAATATTTTGGTGGAGTAGTGCAAGAACCAATAAAAAAAGAACAAATTGATGATGAACTTATAAAGCTAGCACTAGAAACTCCTAAAAAAGTAGAAAAGAATATGAATGATTTAAGAATACCAGAAGCTTTAGATAATATATGGGATCTTATAACTAGATCAAATAAATATATAGATGAAACTACACCATGGATACTAGCTAAGGATGAAGCTAAAAAAGATAGGCTTGGAACAGTGCTTTACAATCTTTTAGAGTCACTTAGAATAATATCTGTATGTGTTTCTCCATATTTACCTGAAACAAGCACTAAAATGTATAAACAACTTAACACAAATGTTGTTTCCTGGGACAGTATAGCTTCTTTTAATGGAACTAAGGCTGGAACAAATATAAGTAAGGGAGAATTATTATTTCCTAGAATAGATGTAGATAAAAAAATAGAGGAATTAAATAAATTAAAGGAAGAAAAAAAAGCAGCACAGAGTTTTAATGAAAAATCTTTAAAAAAACAAATAACTATAGATGATTTTGATAAAATAGATTTAAGAGTTGCTAAAGTTTTAAAATGTGAAAACATAAAAGGGTCCAATAAACTACTTAAATTCCAACTTCAAATGGGAAAGGAACAGAGACAGGTAGTTTCAGGAATTGCAAAGTATTATAAACCAGAAGAGCTTGTGGGCAAATATGTAGTATTTGTAGCAAATTTAAAACCTGTAAAATTAAAAGGTGAAATTTCAGAAGGAATGATATTATCTGCAGCTTCAGATGATGATAGTAAATTATCCATACTATCACTTTCTGATGAAGTTCCAAGCGGAAGCACAGTAAGATAATGTGAATTTTTTTAGTTAATAGTTAAGAATGAAGAATTAATAGTTAATGTGGATTTTTTTCGTTACACTACAAAAAATCTTTAATTAAATTTTTGAAGACTCGTTTTGCTAAGGCAAAACATTAATAAGCGTTAATTTATATAAATTTAAAGATTTTTTGCGATAGCTAAAAATCATCCTTCACTATTAATTTTTTATTATTAATTCTTAACTTGCGAAGCTTTGCTTCGCAATTTTTTAAAACTGTGAAAGAATTTAAAATTAGGTTAGGAGAAAGTTATATGGAACTAAACATATTTGATGCCCATGCGCATTATGACGACGAAGAATTTGACGAAGATAGGGACAAAGTAATAGAAGAGTTGAAGAAAAACAATATAGTTGGAGTATTAAATTGTGGGTCTTCTATTGAAGGAGCTAGAGCATCTGTTAAATTAGCGGATAAATATGATATGTTTTATGCAGCAGTAGGAGTGCATCCTGAATATTCAGACATATTTACTGATGATATATTGGAAGAATTAAAAATTTTAGCTAAAAATAAAAAAGTAAAGGCAATTGGGGAGATAGGGCTTGACTATTATTACAAAGAAAATCCTGCGAAAGAAGTGCAAAAAGCTGTATTTATAAAGCAGATGAAATTAGCAGATGAATTGAAATTACCGGTAATTATACATGACAGGGAAGCTCATGAAGATACTTTAAATATAGTAAAACAGTTTAAGAATGTTATTGGAGAAATACATTGTTTTTCTGGAAGTGTTGAGATTGCAAGGGAATTTTTAAAATTAGGATATTACATAGGATTTACAGGGGTAGTAACTTTTAAAAATGCAAAGAAAGCTGTTGAAGTTGCAAGGGAAGTTCCCTTTAATAGAATTTTAGTTGAGACAGATTGTCCCTATATGGCTCCGGTTCCTTTTAGAGGAAAGAGAAATAGATCTGAATATATAAAATTTATTATAGCTAAGATAGCTGAAATCAAAGGTGTAGAAGATAGTAAAATAAGTCAATTAACAATTTTTAACATGAAACAGTTGCTTAATTTGGTAAAATAGTGTAAAATTAAAAAGAGGTTTTATTAAGTCTGTTTTTAGTAATAAAAAAATATTTAACAGCATAGTTTATATAATAGACACTTTAAACCACCAAAAAAATAACATAGACTGTAGGTTGAGTAGAGAACTCTAATTAGCAGATTTAATGCAAGTTATTTACTCATGAAGTATAATATCGGAATCATAAATAATTATTTTATTTATAGTTTTATGCACAAGGCTGCATTTAACATTTTATAACAGTCTTAATGCAGAGTGATATTTGACATGATTTTGGGTTCCATTTATAATGGAGTATGTCGCTCTCGCGCCCAGAGGAGGTATTTTTATGGTGGAAAAGTTTAAGACTTACTTGAAAAAATATTTTCCAATTGGCCTTAGAGTAGAAATTATTGCAGTTGTAATTTTATCTGTTTTAATCGGAGTAGTATTTAGTACAAGAAAGACAATAGTTGTTTCAGTAGATGGAAGAAGCAAGAAGATTACCACGTTTTGTAGTACCTATAGAAAAGTTCTGGATAATAGTGGAATTAGCATAGGGCCTAAGGATAAAGTGAAGCCTAGTCTAGACAGTAGGGTGGAGAATAACACCACGTTGAAAATCAAAAGAGTAGTAAAAATCAAAGTAGAAGCTGACAATAAAAAGTTGAATTTAGAGTCTGCCGAGGATAATGTTGAAGATATGTTAAAGGCAGAAAAGATAGGAATTTCAAAACTTGATATAGTATATCCATCCAGAAAGCATGAATTGAAAAAAGGAATGAATGTAGTAGTGACTAGGGTTAAAACAAAAGACATAAAAGAGGACAGACCTATAAACTATGACACAATTTTGAAAAGTGACGAGCAGGTTGAAAATGGAACTAAAAAGGTTGTGCAAGAAGGACAAAATGGAGAGAAGGAGACTGTGACTAGGGTTGTATACCAAAATGGTAAAGAGGTTTCGAAAAAAGTAATTAGCGAAATCATAAAAAAGCAGCCGGTACAGAAAGTCATAGCCATAGGAACATTGACCAATTATACTCCGTCTAGGGGAACTAATCTTAATTATGTTGAATCACTGCAAATGAGGGCAACTGCATATACTGCAGATTATGCCAGTACAGGTAAGAGTCCTGGAGATCCAGCGTTTGGTATAACTGCATCTGGCACTGTAGCCAGAAGAAATAATGGAGATTATAGTTCAGTAGCAGTTGATCCTAGAGTAATACCACTTGGTACGAAGCTTTATATAGAAGGTTATGGTTATGCTATAGCAGAAGATACGGGTGGAGCTATCAAGGGAAATAGATTAGATTTATTTTTTGATTCTAGCTCAGAAGTAGACAACTGGGGTGTAAGATGGGTTAATGTTTATGTAATTAGGTAGGAGCACATGCTCCTATTTTTTCTTTTAATTTTATAAGAATATTTTCGAGTATAAGTATAAGGTATCTATTATCTATAATAAGGCATTTTTAAAGAAATAACTAGTCAGTATGCTAGCCTATTTTTTATCATACTGCGTCGGTAGAACCCTTAGATAGGATTCACTATCTGCGGAACCTGCCTCCTTGTCTGATAAAAAATATTCGTCGCATCTTTGACTTGTTATTTTCTTTCAAATGCCTAATAGATTTAATAAAATAGGAGGACATTTATGATTAAGGAAGTAATAGTGGTTGAAGGAAGAGATGATATAACTGCCGTTAAAAGGGCAGTTGATGCTCAACTTATAGCTGTAGGAGGTTTTGGAATAAATAAAAAGGTTATAGATAAAATAAAAGAAGCCCAAAAAAGACAGGGCGTTATAGTATTTACGGATCCAGATTTTGCAGGAAATAAAATAAGACAAATTATATCTAAAAGGGTAAAGGGAATAAAACATGCTTATATATCTCAGAAAGATGGTATAAAAAATGGAGATATTGGGGTTGAAAATGCGTCACCAGAAACTATAATAAAGGCTTTAAAAAATGCCAAGTATGAGGTAAAGAAAAAAAGAGAGGAATTTGAAATAAGTGATATGGTGTTCTTTGGGTTGACAGGAAAATCAAATTCCAAGGCGAAAAGGGACATGATGGGAAAAGAACTTGGAATAGGATATTGTAATACTTCTCAGTTTTTAAATAGATTAAATGATTATGGAATAACAAAAGAGGAATTTAAAGAAGCTATAAGTAAAGTAAATAATATAATAGACAAGGAGAAGCACAATGAATGATTTATCTACTGCAGATGTAGTGAAAAAATATGGATTTAAATTTTCAAAAAGTTTAGGACAAAATTTTTTAATGGATAATACAGTATTGGATGACATAGTAAATAGTGCTGACATAAGTAAGGAGGATCTTATTATAGAAATAGGACCTGGAGTGGGAACTTTAACAAGAGAACTTTTAAAAAAGGCAGGTAAAGTATGTGCTATTGAATTGGATTCAGATTTAATCCCAATTTTAAAGGAAGAACTAAAGAATTTTAAAAATTTTGAGTTGATACATAAAGATGCACTTAAAATAGACTTTAATAAAATAATAGATGATGAAAAAAATGTGAAAATTGTTGCAAATTTACCTTACTATGTTACAACTCCTATTATTACACGATTGTTGAATGGAAATTACAATTTTAAAACTCTTACTATAATGATACAAAAAGAAGTGGGTGAGAGGATCTCATCAGAACCTAATTGCAAACAATATGGAGCACTTTCGATTCTAGTGCAATATTATTGTGATGTTGAAGTAATAAGAAAAGTAAGTCCTCTATCATTTATTCCAAGACCGAAAGTAGAATCTATAGTTATAAAGTTAACCAAACTTGATGAACCTAGAGTTAAGGTGAAAGATGAAAAATTATTTTTTAAGGTAGTAAGGTGTTCATTTAATATGAGGAGAAAAACCCTTTGGAATGCTGTAAAGACTTTAAAAGTTCCTAAAGAAGATATGGAGGCTGCTTTTAAAAAAGCTGAAATTGATGAAAAGAGAAGGGGTGAAACCCTATCTATAGAAGAGTTTGGAAGATTATCTGATTGCATATATGATATGTGTATACATTAAAATGCGACATGTTTTTGAAGATAAGTTAAAACTATTTGTTCACTTTTTGAAAGTTATCTCATATATTATAATGAATATAATATATGGAGGTATAGAAGTTGGCACAAAAAAAGAGTTATAGTAGATATTTTATAATATTACAAGAAGATGAAAAAGGATACTCTTTAGCTTCTGACAAAATTGCTTCAGGATATGCAAAGTTGGAGATGAAAAATGATAAGTGTAAAATATCTTATTATGTACAAAATTTAAAAAAAGAAAAAACACCCTATTACATGATGCTAATATGTAATAAAAAAGATATAAAAAATATAATCAAAATTGGTGAAATGAACATAGATGATTATGGAAGGGCAGATATAAGCTATGAGTATGCTGCAAATGATGTGGCAGGAAGTGGCATAGCTATGGATAAGGTGTCAGGAGCTGCTATAGTAAGAATGGTGGATGATAACATAATATCTGTAATGAGCGGGTTCGCAAGCACGGAAATACCTGAGTGGAAAGCATTTCCGGTATCTCAAAATAAAAGCAAAGAGTTAGAAGAAACCAAAGTAAGTGAAGTAAAAAAGTCAGAAAAAACTGAAGCAAAAAGTGTATTTGATCAGTATGAGGATATTATAGAGAAAGCTAAAGAACACAAAGAAGAAGTTAAAGAAAATATAGAAATGGAAGAAAAAGATTCTTATAGAGAAGAACAAGAAGAAGAAAAAGAAGAGCAAGAGGAATCTGAGGAAGTTAATGAATCGGAAAGTGAAGAAGAAAATAAAGAAATTCAAGTAGATACTGAAGTGATGGAAGAAGAGATTATCGAAGATAACTCAAAATCTAATGTTACAGAAAAAAATGAAGACAGAAACATAAATTCTAAAGAAGACAGAAATAATGATAGCTCAATATATGTGGATGAATCCCGACTACGATGCCATAAAAAGTTAAACTTGAATAGATGTCAGGGAGAATGTGAAAAAGATAATGTATCTAGAGGGTATCCTAAAGGTCCAGAAGGGAAATTTTTTATGCAGCTTATGAGTGGCTTTAAGGAAGTAAAACACATCAATAAGGAATTAAAAAGGTGTGTATGGAATAAGGTACCTATAAGTTCTATGGATGACATGTATAATATTGCTGATTATAATAAATATTCTTATATATATTATCCTATGGTAGGGTATTATCCATATATAAAAAAATATAATTATTATTTAGCAGGGTATAAATGTGATAAAAATGGCAGGGTAAAATATTTGATATATGGAATTCCGGGAACTAAAAGCAGAACGGATCAGCCTTATGGAGGAAAATCTGGATTTGTTACATGGGTACCTCTAAAGGATAAAGACACGATGGGTCATTGGCTTATGTTTTATGACTTTAGAGCAAATACTATAGTAATACCTGTTAGAAAGTAGTATTGGTTACTTATTATGAAATTAATAGTGATAAATAAAAAAAAAATTGGCGTTACTATAATTATAATAGGACTTATGATAGTGCTTTTAGGACTTGAAAAAAATTTTGATATGAGGCTAAAGTTTACAGCTCTTATTCAAAATAACATGGAATCTCTTACTCAATATAAAGGACTGGAAGGCAGGCTGCTATATAAGTTGCCAGCACGATGGATTTGTAGAAATCAGGACACATTTGGAGATGAAATATTATATCATAGTGATTTTAAGAGTGACGATAACACCATAAATGGTTTTGTTGAAGTATGGAATTTAAAAGGTGACTTAAAATTATTTTTACAAAATAGCAGGAGTATATCCGAAAAACAAAATTTGTACAAAGAGTATTCTATAAAACAGATTTATATGAATGGTAGGAAAGGATATTTACTTAAGTATACAATTACAAAGGAAATCGGAGATAGTTATAAATGTATAGAATACTTTACAGAAGAAGGAAAACAATTTTGCAGATTTTCTTTTTTTGTAAAAGAATCAAACTTCAAAGAAAATATGCCTACTATCTTTGAGGTTATTGTTAAAACTTTAGAATACAATTAGAAAATATAAGATTTATCCCCTTCAGGTTTATTATATGAAAGGGGATTTTTTTATACTAATTATGGTATAATAATCATAGATTTCATTAATATAGAAAGGGGTGAAAATCCTTTGCTGTAGATTAGAATACACTTGTAAATATAATTTTTGCATATTGAATCCTTAAAAATTCTACAGTGGGTGAAAACATTGGATAAGACTATCAAAAGAAGATTAAATATATTTATAATATCCTGCATTTTAATACCTGTAACCTTATTGTGTGGATGTAGTAAATTGGATCAATTAAAAGTTAAAGCAGGTTTAAAAAATTCGGATTTTGAATATATGAAACAACAGGGAAAAGTTAAACAGATAATTATTCAAAATACAAGAGATCAGGGGTTTAAATTTGTAGTTACTGATCAAAGTACCATTAAAAATTTGTACGATATACTATCTTCTGCTAAAAAAGTATCAAAAAAATCATCATTGGATCCTGATTATGTATTCGAAATAGATGAAGGAAACAATAAAGTTCACAAGTTTAGTTATATAGCAGGACTTGATAAGAAAGATTCAGGAAATCTCTATAGCAAAGGTCAGGTATATATAGTATCAAATAGAATAGACAACGATATGATAAATAATTTTTGGAACACAAGGATGCCGCCAAGTGACTTTAAATCTGTGTACTATGGGTCCATAATGGATACGTTAAATAAATATTTTAGTGAAAAAGACAAAACTAAGAAAATAGGAATAAATTTAAAAGATGATATAGATGCCCAAAGATTTATACTTTCCACTGAACAAGAAGAATTTAAATCAGATCTTACTAGTAAATTTAAAAATGCAAATATTGGAAATAATGATGAAGATAATTATGATGTGTGGGTAACAATAAAGACAGAAGGTTATAAATCTACATTGTATAAAATGACTGTTACATTTTTTGATAGACAAAATCAAAGTGAGAAGGTTTATTATGTACAGGATACGTACAGTAGTGGTGGATGGAACAAGAGCATATCGGAAAATAAGCCTAATGGTTTTTAAAAATGTAGGAAATGTTGCTTAAAATTTAATGTGGATTAACTACATAAAAGGAGGAGAAATGATTTGAGTAATTGCGATGGTTGTTCAAGTAAATCAAAGTGCAGTAAAGAGGATAAAGGTGGATGCAAATACATATTGCCTAAGTATGGGAATATAAAGCATATAATAGGTATTATGAGTGGAAAAGGTGGAGTAGGTAAGTCTACAGTTACGGGAATATTGGCATCAAAATTGAGAAATTCTGGATATAAGGTGGGAGTACTTGATGGAGATATAACAGGTCCATCTATGCCTAGATTTTTTGGAATAAACGATAAAAGGGCTGATATACTACAAGTGGGGGAAAGTGAAGAAATAAAGTTTTCTCCAGTTGAATCTTCTTTAGGAATAAAAGTTATATCCTTAAATCTTTTGACAGAAGAGGAAGAGCAACCTGTTATATGGAGAGCACCTATGATAACTGGAGTGTTAAAACAGATGTATTCGGATACAAGTTGGGGAGAATTAGATTATTTGCTTATAGATATGCCTCCAGGTACCGGAGATGTAGCTCTCACTGTGATGCAGGAAATTCCAATGGAAGGTGTTATAATAGTATCTACTCCTCAGGACATGGTATCTATGATAGTAAAAAAGGTTGTTATAATGGCAGAAGACCTAAAGGTAAATATATTAGGTGTAGTGGAGAATATGTCCTATGTTAAATGTGGAAAATGTGGTGAAAAAGTAAGGTTATTTAGTGAAAATTCAGCGAAAGAACAGGCTGATTATCTTGGATTAGAACTTCTTGCTGAAATGCCAATAAATTCTGACTTGGTAAAAAATATGGAAGCTAAAAAAGCAGAAGAATACATATCAAACTCATTGGAATATAATGATTTACTTAATAACTTTATAAAAAAATTAAAATAGAAATTAAATTATTATAATAAGCATTATTTTTGGGATAATATAAAGTGTACTTTAAAGTAACTAATTATATAGCGAGGAGTGAAAACTTGTTATTAATAACAAGAAAATAGTATGAAAGCTGTAGTTGATAAAGACATTTGTATAGGATGTGGGTTATGTCCAAGTATATGTCCAGAGGCTTTTGAAATGGATGATAACGAAAAAGCTAAGGTAATTGAAGATACTGTTCCAGAAGATGCAGAGGATGGTGCGAAAGAAGCAGAGGAAAGTTGTCCTGTTTGTGCTATTAAGGTAAGTTAGGAAAAAGGGTATTATGTAAAAAAATTACATAATACCCTAAGCTTTCAAAAACTATTTGTGATAAAAGTCTACCACAGTTTTTTATACAACATATCAATTAGTGTTAAAACAAAACTTGATGCTGCTTATACTTGTCATTTAATGTAACTTCAGATATGGGATGAATGTTTATTGTATCACCTATTCTAGAATCGGGTGGTAAATGAGTAGTCCCTACGCTAGCAGTAGTACCATCCTGAAAACTTACAAGTGCGTCTGTAATATTCATATCAATTATTTTGCCTATCATGAAAGTCCTCCTAAAGATAAGATTATATATGTTATTTTTATCTGTATTTTTAAATATTATTCCTAGAAATTTTATCTTATAGGTATTTGATGTATTTCAATTAAAAAGTGTGCTTTATAGGTTTTTATAGGTTTAAAGTAAAAATAAAGCTCAATTTATAAATTGCTTTTTTATATATGGCAAGGTATAATAATCAAGTCGTTTATACAATATATAGTAGTTGGGAGGAAAGTATATGCTACATGTTGTGAAAAGAGATGGTAGAAGGGTTCCCTTTGATTCCATTAAGATAACCAATGCCATAAAAGGATCTTGTGATGAAATAGGTTTTGATTTAAAAGAAAGTGAATTTATTGATTTAACTCAAAAGGTCACAGAAAATATAGAAAATCTTAATCTTAATGAAGTAAATGTAGAAGATATACAGAATATAGTTGAAGAAGTACTTATGAAGAAAGGCTATGTTAAAATTGGGCTAGCTTATTCAAATTATAGAAGAGAACGAAATGATATAAGGGAAATAAAGTCTGATCTCATGAAGGCTATTGATAAAATAGGAGTTCAAACGGACAGGGATAATGCAAATGTTGGAAATAATTTTAGTGCTAAGCTATTGAGAATTGCCAGTGAGTCTAACAAGTGGCATAATTTAGCTACTATGCCTAAACATTTAGCTAAGGCTCATGAAAATGGAGATATATATTACCATGATTTAGATTCTTATAATTTAACTGTGAATTGCCTTCACATACCAACAAAGGAAATGCTTTTAGGTGGATTTAATACAGGATATGGGAACATAAGAACTCCTAAGAGAATAGAATCTGCTGCAGAACTTTCTTGTATATTACTGCAGTCAGCACAAAATGATATGTTTGGTGGACAGTCCCATCCGGATTTCGATAATGATATGGCTGTTTTTGTTGAACCTACAAGAAAAGAAATATTGAAGAACCTCAAGGAAATGGGAGTAGAAGAGGAAAAAATAGAAGATGTTTCTGAAAAGAAATTAAGAAGAAGTATAGAACAGGCTATGCAGGGAATAATCTACAATCTTAATACCATGCACTCTAGGGCAGGATCACAGGTCCCTTTTAGTTCACTAAATATAGGCATACCAACTTCAAAGGATGCAGCTCTTGTATGTGAAGTATTTTTGGCAGAATATGAAAAAGGACTTGGAAGAGGAGAACAACCTATATTTCCTAATATAATATTTAGGGTTAAAAAAGGCGTAAATAAAAATCAAGAAGATCCTTATTATTATTTATTTAAAATTGCATGTAGGGTAGCTTCAAAGAGAATGAATCCTACTTTTATGAATTTAGATGCTGATTTTAATAAAGCATATTATGATAAAGGTGTAATACCTGCAACTATGGGATGCCGTACATATGTCTGCTCAAATGTAAATGGAGAACCAGGGGTAAAGGGTAGAGGTAATATAGCTCCTGTTACTATTAATTTACCTAGGCTTGGAATTTTATCTAAGGGAAATGTAAATAAATTTTTTGGATTATTACAAGGGAAGTTAGAGTTAGCAAAGGAATCTTTAATGCATAGATATGGCATTTTAAAGAGACTCCGAGTTAAAGATTTACCTTTTGTAGCAGGTCAGAAACTTATGAAGGGTGCGGAGAACTTAAAGTCAGAAGATTCAATAGAACCAATATTGAAGCAAGGTACTTGGGCTATTGGCTTTATAGGACTTGCGGAAACATTAATTGCATTAACTGGGAAACACCATGGTGAGGATGAGAGTTCAAGAGAACTTGGGTTAAAGATAATTACATATATAAGGAATTATACAGATAAGCTTATAAGAGAAACGCATTTAAATTGGAGCTGCTATGCTACACCGGCTGAAGGATTAAGTGGAAAGTTTATAGTGCATGATAAGAAGATATTTGGAGAAATACCTGGGGTTACGGACAAAGAGTACTATACTAATTCTTACCACATACCTGTAGGATATCCAATATCTATAAAAGACAAAATTGATATAGAGGCTCCTTATCACAAACTTTGTAATGGAGGTCATATAAGTTATATAGAAGTTGATGATTATCCATCAGAAGAAGTTGTTAAAAGTATAATTGACTACGCCTATGATAATACAAATATAAGTTATATAGGGATAAACTTTCACATAAGATATTGTAAAGAATGTGGAACCTATATGCATGGGGAAGATGTCTGCCCTAAATGTGGAAGCAACAATATACAGGGTATATCAAGGGTTACAGGATATCTGTCTTTGGATGAAAGATTTGGAGAAGGCAAGACAGCAGAAAGAAGAGATAGAATATCCCAGGGAAGTAACAAACATGTATATTGCTAAAGTAACTGTAATAGTAGTTAACTTAAATTTTACACATATGAAATTTTGACTTAATATAAAAAATTTGCGAAACAATTAATTCACAATGCACGATGCACAGTTTACAATTAAGGATGATTTTCTTCCGTTAAAACTTCAGAAAATCTACCGAAATTGTGAATTGTGAACTGTGAATTGTGAATTCATTTAGGTCGCAATATTCTTAAACTGCGAATTTGAGTAGCTAGATCATATATAAGAAGGAGGAAAAATCAATGGGTGGCAAAAAAATTAGATTGGCAGGTATTGCTTATGAGAGCCTAGTTAATGGCCCTGGAATGAGACGGGTATTTTTTGCTCAGGGATGTAGACATAATTGTAAAGGATGTTTTAACCCATCTACCCATGATTTAAAAGGCGGGCAGCTAAAAGATATAGATAAACTGATTTGCGATATTAGAGATAATCCTATGTTAAGTGGAGTTACATTTTCAGGTGGTGACCCATTTGAACAACCTGAAGAATTTGCATATATGGCTGCTAAAATTAAAGAATTAAATTTAAATATATGGTGTTATACAGGGTACACTTTTGAGTTTATAATTAAAGGCTCAGATACGGCAAAGAAACGTCTTTTAGATAATGTAGATGTGCTAGTGGATGGAAAATTTCAAGAGAATAAAAAAGATACAAAATTGAAATTTAAAGGATCTAGTAATCAGAGAATTATTGATGTAAAGAAAAGTTTAGATTCCAATAATGTAGTAGTATTGACTTTTAGTTGAAAAACTTTAGCTAAATATATTATAATACTTCATGACGAGGAGTTGATAATATGAATAACAATTCGGAAATTGAAGTTTGCTCTTGTACTGAAATTCATAAGGATTGCATAGAATGTGTCAGAAAAAGTATGTTGGATGAAAAGACTTTTATGGACTTATCAGCACTTTTTAAAGTGCTGGGGGATTATACAAGAATTAAGATTATATATGCATTATTTAAAAAGGAATTATGTGTTTGCGATATTACAGAAATACTCCAAATGAGTCAGTCCGCAATATCTCATCAACTTAGAATTTTAAAGACTGCAAGGCTAGTAAAATTCAGGAGAGAGGGAAAGTCAGTGTATTATTCCCTAGATGATGAACATATAAATAAGTTGTTTGATGCAGGGCTAGAGCATGTAAAACATAATTAGAGTGTAGTTATATAAGGTTTATAAACAAAAAATCAACTTATACTCCGGATATCTTTTATAATCTTCAGCTCAGTTAAATATTTTGATAAGTCTAGACAGAAAATATTTAAATGTGCTTGTTTATTGTAAAAATATTTCTGCGTATAAGTTGATTTTTTTAGTTATGAACTACTATAATAAAAACACAGATTTAAGAACTTTGTATAGTATACTAACTTAATATAAAATCAAGTGTAGATAAATATAAGCATATTAGAGTATTTCTAAGTAAAAACAAAAGGTTAATTTATGTTAATAAGTTACTTAAAGTTAAGAATTTTAACTAGATTAAAATCTTCAGGTTTGTGATCTAGAATTAATGTATTGCTTTCAATTCTTTCTGTATTTTTCATATATTTAAGAAATTTTTCTAATCCATCTAATTCAAAAGTTAACGGAGAAGTTTTATAATGCATTGGAATTACTATGTGGCTATGGATGGATTTTGCAAGTTCAGCAGCCTCTTTTCCATTTATAGTGAAATTTCCTCCTATGGGAATCAAAAGCACATCTATGGACCCTAAACTTTTTATCTCTTCTGGAGATAATACATATCCAACATCTCCAAGATGACATATCCTATAATCATCCATTTCAATGATAAATATTACATTTTCACCTCGTTTTGCACCTTTAACTTTATCGTGATAAGAAGGTATGCCATAAATAGGTATGTCGCATGGATTAAAAGCGCCTATTTTATTTATAATATTTTTGTAATTTATTTTTTCCGTATAACAGTGGTCAAAATGATTGTGACTTATTGTAACTACATCAACATCTCCTTCAAAAACTTTATAGCCTACAGTTTTGTCAAAAGGATCTGTTAAAAGTTTTCTACCTTTTGAATCTTCAAATAAGAAACTTGAATGACCAAACCATTTTATTTTCATAGAATATCGCCCCTTTGTAAAATATGTTTTGATTATTTTGAATTAATATGTTAACATAACAATTTTTAAGTACAAAATTCTCATTTTTTATAATATAATTATAATAGTATATGTTACACTAAGGCAATTATTCTGTTGAACGGGGGTCATTATTTGAAGATTACAAGAATTTGTATAATGATATTAGTAAGTCTTACATTCTTATTAATTGTGTTTGCAAAAGGAAATACTGTACGTGCAATTAATTACAGCGGAATTACTATAGGAAATGATGTAGAAACCAATAAATCATGGAACATAAAGTTCAACATGAAATTAGACCAGGGTACAGTAAATGATTCAAACATAGTGGTAACAGATAGTACAGGAAATGCTATCCCCATATCTTTGCAGGTTGAAAAGGATGGAATGGGTGTAGTAGTTACCCCTAAAAGCCAGTATGCATATGGTAAAACCTATAATTTAATTGTAAAAAGTGGAGTAAAAGCTGTAAATGGGAAAAATCTGTCCAGCGAAGCTAAGGTGCAATTTGGAGTGAAATCTAACCCAAGTTCTAATAACAAGTATACTGTTACAATTGATGCTGGTCATGGAGGAACTGATGCAGGAAATGTAAGTGGCTCAGGATTGAAAGAAAAAGATGTAGATTTATATGTGGCACTAAGGACTGGAAAAATATTAGAGCAAAATGGAGTAAACGTGGTTTATACCAGGAAAGATGATAATGTAACCTGGAATGATAGTACAAATTTACAAGCTCGTTTTGACATAGCAAATAACGCAAAATCAAATTTATTTGTCAGCCTACACGTTAATTGTTATACGGGAAGTGCCTTGGTGAATGGAATAGAAACTTATTATAGAGCTTCAAATGATTCTGCTAAAAATGCAGCAAATAATATTCAAAGTAGCTTAATAAGTTATACAGGACTCTCTAACAGAGGGATTAAAGAAGGGACATCCCAGCATAAAATACTGATGGGGACTACAGCACCAGCTGTTATGGTTGAACTTGGATTCATGACTAATCCTAAGGAAAGTCAATTAATTGGAAGTGAAGATTTCCAAAATAAAAGTGCATCAGCTATTGCAAATGGAATTTTAAAATCTTTACCATCTCTTCAGGAACAAAGTACAGTAAACGTAAGTTCAATATCTAACTTATCAGATAGTATAATTGTAGGAAGTAAGTATTCTTTACCAACTAGTGTACAAGCTACCATGAGTGATGGTACTAGTAAAAAAGTAAGTATTGTATGGAATTCAAGCACTGTTGATACTTCTAAAGCAGGTGTATTTACGTATAAAGGAACTGCAGCAGGATACAGTAAAAATGTAACATTTACTTTAACTGTGAAAGCAAAACAAATAGATCCAACACCAGTAACACCATCGGAAGGTGCACCTGTAATAGTTATAGATCCCGGACATGGTATAGGTAGTGATGTAGGTTCAAATGGAAATGGGTTTCAAGAGGATGATGTAACTTTAAGTGTTGGCTTAAAGGTTGGGAGGATACTGGAATCCAAGGGAGTCAAAGTAATTTATACCAGGACTACAGATGAACGAAAAACAACTCCTTTAACTGTTACGGAAAGTCTTCAAAGACGATGTGATACTGTAAACAATGCAGGTGCAACCTATATGATTTCAATTCATACCAATGCTTTTAATGATCCAGTTGCAGAAGGAACTGAAACACTGTATTATACAGGAAGTGTAAAGGGAGAGAAAATGGCAGAGGCTATACAAAAAAGTTTGGCTAGTACTCTTGGAACCTATAACAGGGGACTTAAAGATGGAAGCTGGCTTTATATAGCAAAACATACTATTGCACCAATGGTTTTAACAGAATTAGGGTTTCTTACTAATAAAAATGATGCGGGAATATTAGGAACTGACCAGGGTAGAAATAAAGCTGCACAAGCTATAGCAAGTGCTATATTACAGGTTTTAGGAATATAATACAAAAAAATTGTCTAAAAAAATTGACAATAGAAAATTCATATAATATAATAAAAGGAAATTATATAGGTAGTAATTGAAAAACATTGAACAGGAAAAGTATTTAAGTTTGCTTTTATTTACAGAGAGTGGGGAAGTGCTGAAAACCCATAGAAAAGCTTGAAGAAAATCACCTGGGAGTTGAAGAATTGAACAGTATTTTTATAATCACTTTAGTAAATTCTTACGTAATTCTACGTTACAGAATAGAGTATGGTAGTGCTTAAATTTATTAACCATAGGTGGTACAGCGAGTTAAACTTCGTCCTATTTGGATGAAGTTTTTTTATTGCGTATTTTTTAGTTTAAAGATTATGTGGTGTATAAACATTGAAAAATAGTAAAAACTTAACAATAGGAATAGAAAGGGGTTAAATCCATGTATAAAAAAATTGATAGTGATAAAACTTTTGTACAGATGGAAAAAGATGTTTTAAAATTATGGGAAGATAAGAAAGTAGTTGAAAAAAGTTTTAAGGAAAATGAGGATGGTGAATACTTTACTTTTTACGATGGGCCTCCAACTGCAAATGGAAAACCTCATATAGGACACGTTCTAACTAGAGTTATGAAAGACCTCATACCAAGATATAAAGTTATGAGAGGGTATAAAGTATTGAGAAAAGCAGGTTGGGATACACACGGACTTCCTGTTGAACTAGAAGTTGAAAAGAGTCTTGGAATTTCTGGAAAACCACAAATTGAAAAATATGGTGTAGAAGATTTTATAAAAAAATGTAAGAATAGTGTATTTACTTATGTAAGCCAGTGGAAAGAAATGTCTGACAGATTAGGATTTTGGGTAGACATGGATAATCCATATGTAACATATCACAATGATTATATAGAATCAGAATGGTGGGCACTGAAAAAAATATGGAAAAAAGGTCTTTTATATAAAGGGCATAAAATAGTGCCATATTGTCCTAGATGTGGAACTGCTCTTTCTTCACATGAAGTTTCTCAAGGATATAAAGATGTAAAAGAGACATCAGTATATGTTAAATTCAAAATTAAAGATCAAGATAAATACATGATAGCATGGACAACTACACCATGGACACTTCCTAATAATATGGCATTAGCTGTAAATAAAAGCTATGACTATGTAGAAGTTCTTAATCAAGAACAGCATTTAATACTAGCAGAAGCCATGTTAGAAAAACTAGAGGGCGAATATGAAGTCTTAAGAAAGTTCAAAGGAGAAGAATTAGTTGGACTTGATTATGAACCAATTTTCAATTTTGCATCTTTTGAAGGAAGAGCACATTATGTTGTTCATGCAGATTATGTAACACTAACAGAAGGTACTGGAATAGTTCATACAGCTCCTGCTTTTGGTGAAGATGATAGTATTACAGGGAAAAAATATAATATTCCTATGACAAATTCTGTAGATACTCAAGGAAAATATAAAGAAGAAGTTACTCCATGGAAAGGCCTTTTTGTAAAAGATGCTGATCCTAAAATAATAGAATATTTAAAAGAAAAGGGAATACTTTATAAGGCAGAAAAATTTACTCACTCCTATCCATTCTGCTGGAGATGTGATACTCCACTTTTATATTATCCAAGAGATACTTGGTTTATAAGAATGTCTCAAATGAGAGATAAACTAGTTAAAAATACTAATGATACAAACTGGTATCCTGATAATATAAGAACTGGTAGATTTGGAAACTTTGTTGAAGGAGTAATAGATTGGGGACTTAGCAGAGAAAGATATTGGGGTACACCTCTTCCAATATGGGAATGTGAGTGTGGTCATAGAGAATGCATAGGAAGTATTGAAGAATTAAAGGAAAAAGGAATAAATGTACCAGAGGATATAGAACTTCATAAACCGTATATAGATAGAGTTAAGTTAAAGTGTCCTCATTGTGGAAAAGAAATGAAGAGAGTATCAGAAGTAATTGATTGCTGGTTTGATTCAGGTTCAATGCCTTTTGCACAGCATCATTATCCTTTTGAAAATAAAGAAGTTTTTGAGAAAAATTTCCCTGCACAATTTATATCTGAGGCAGTAGACCAGACTAGAGGATGGTTTTATACTCTTATGGCTATATCTACAGTATTATTTGATAGAAGTCCATTTGAAAACTGTGTGGTTTTAGGACACGTTTTAGATAAACATGGATTAAAAATGTCAAAGCATAAAGGAAATGTTTTAAGTCCTTCAACTATTTTGGAAAATGAAGGTGCAGATGCAGCTAGATGGTATTTCTATACTGAAAGTGCACCATGGCTTCCATCTAGATTTTATGAAGAAGCAGTACAGGATAGTCAGAGAAAATTCTTAGGTACCTTATGGAATGTATATTCTTTTTATGTACTTTATGCTGATTTAGATAATTTTAACCCTATGGACTATAAAAATTTTGTAAGTGAAAATGTAATGGATAAATGGATAATATCCAGATTGAATTCTCTTATAAAGCAAACTGAAGATCACTTAGATAATTATAGAATTACTCAAGCTGCTCAGAATATAGGAAACTTTGTGGATGAGCTTTCAAACTGGTATGTAAGAAGAAATAGGTCAAGATTCTGGAGTCAAAAGTTAACAGATGATAAAATAGGAGCATATTTAACTTTATATAAAGTACTAAATACTTTATGTCTGGTAGCTGCACCATTTGTACCATTTATGACAGAAGAAATTTATCAAAATCTTGTAGTAAATCTTGATAAAAATGCAGTAGAAAGTGTCCATTTATGTAAATGGCCGGAGTATGATTCAAGTATAGTAGACGCTAAACTTGAGAAGGATATGGAGGAAGCTTATAAGATAGTTAAACTTGGAAGAAGTGCTAGAAACAGTGCTAATATAAAAAATAGGCAGCCTCTTTCTGAAATGCTTATAAGCGTAAATACTCTTCCTGGATATTATGGAGATATAATAAGAGATGAATTAAATATTAAAAAGATAGTTTTCAATGCAGATTTATCAAAGTATGTTAACTTTAGTATAAAACCAAATTTACCTGTACTAGGTAAAAAGTATGGTAAATTAATACCAAAAATAAAGAATGAAATATCATCCATGAATCAAATGGAATTAGCACAAAAGATAAATGACAAGGAAGCTGTAAAAATAAATATATCAGAATCAGAAATAGAGTTAAATTCAGATAATTTACTTATTACAATGGAAGGCTTAGAGGGATTTGCCTTTGCAGGAGAAGGAAGTACTGGAATTGTTTTAGAAACCACAATTACAGAAGAACTTAGAGAAGAAGGAAATTTGAGAGAGATTTTAAGCAAAATTCAAAATATGAGAAAAGAAAGTGGTTTCGAAGTTGCAGATAAGATAAATCTATATATTTCAGGTAATGAAAAACTTGAAGCTGTAGTGAAAAAATTTGATGAAAGAATAAAAAAGGAAACTCTTTCTGTGGATGTTATTTATAATGCCAATAGAGAATATAATAATTGTAACATTAATGGAGAAAAACTAGATATTGCAATGGAAGTAGTAAATAAATAGAGCAATTAGTAAAATAGGCTAATCACTGATTTTAAATAGATATTTATTTTTAAATTAGTGATTAGTTTTAATTGGATATATTAAATATTGTAAATTAGCTTGTAATAAGTTAATTTTATAAGTATAATTATTAAAAAAGTAATTGGTAGGTGATAAGGTGGCAGCATCAATTAAAGACGTTGCTAGAGAGGCAGGAGTTTCAATAGCTACAGTATCTAGGGTACTTAATGATGTAGACGTTGTAAATGAAGAAACTAAGAAAAAGGTTTTAGTAGCTATTGAAAAACTAGGTTATAGGCCAAATATAGTAGCAAGAAGTCTTAAAACTCAAAGAACAAGAACTATAGGGATAATAATCCCGGATATATCTAATCAGTTCTATCCTGAAATTGTGAGAGGAGCTGAAGATGTAGCAAATATATATGATTATAATATAATGTTATGCAATACTGATTTAGATATAGAAAAAGAAATGGAATATTTAAAGGTTCTGAAAGAGAAGATGGTAGATGGAGTTTTATATATGAGTAATTCCTTAGAACCAAAAATATTGGATCTCATAAAACAACTTCAGCTTCCAATGGTTTTAGTAGAAACTACAAATGAAAAAGAAAGTATACCTAGCGTAACCATTGACAATGAAAAAGCTGCATATGAAGGTGTAACTTATTTGATAAAAAATGGGAATAAAAATATAGCTTACATAGGCGAAAATACAGATATGGCAAATGCTAGTGCTGTAAGGTATAAGGGGTATAGAAAGGCTCTTGAGGAAAATAATCTGAAATTGGACAAAAGTAAGGTTTATTTTGGAAGTGTTAAAGCAAAAGATGGTTATAAAGGAATGAGTGAAATACTCAGTAAAACTACAATAGATTCAGTGTTTTGCACCAGTGATGAAGTGGCTATGGGTGCTATAAATGCACTTAGAGATAATAATATTAGGGTACCTGAAGATGTGGATGTAATGGGATTTGGTAATATATATTCTGCCTCCATATTTTATCCTAAGTTAACAACTGTAGCACAACCTACTTATGATATGGGATCTGTTGGTATGAGGATGCTTATAAAATTAATAAATAAGCAAGAATTTGAAAAAAAGAACTATGTATTGTCACATAAATTGATTGAGAGGGATTCCTGCAAAAAGTAATTTTATTTAGGACAAAAATTTATTTATAAAAAGTTAACACAAAAGTATTACATTATAATATATAATTATAATCAAAAAATATATATTATAGGGAAAGGGAAACATAATGGTAGAAAAAATAATTGAAATAGTTATTTTTGTCTTAGATAAAACGGGATATATAGGCACGTTTGTAGCTATGGCCTTTGAGAGCGCTTGTATACCTATTCCAAGTGAAGCTATATTGCCATTTGGAGGATACCTAAGTTATACGGGAAGGTTAAGTTTACCTATTGTTATAATAGTTGGTACATTAGGAGGTACAGCAGGTTCTTTAGCTGCATATTATATTGGAAAAATAGGTGGAAGACCTTTAGTTGAAAAATATGCGGAAAAACTCAGATTATCTAGATCCCATATTGAAAAAAGTGATTATTATTTTAGCAAATATGGAGAAAAAATAGTGTTTTTTTCTCGACTATTACCTATAATTAGAACTTTTATTTCTCTTCCTGCAGGGATAAGTAAAATGGAAGTTAAAAAATTTATAATTTACACTTTACTTGGATCTTCTATATGGAGTATTATTTTAGGATACGCAGGTTATAAAATGGGAGAAAAATGGACAATTATAAGACAGTGGTTCCATTTTGCAGATATAGCATTAGTTATCTTTATAGTTTTATTTATATTGTATAAGTTAGTGTATAAAAAAATAAAGAGGAAAAACTCTTAGATGCAATTTAAAAGATAAAAAAATTCAGTGAAAATATATTTCACTGAATTTTTTTGGCTGAAATTTGCATTTCATGAGGTACATAAACAGAGTTATTGGCATCAGATGGAATTTTGACTCCAACTGATGCTTATTAACAGGATTCTTAGTGCTTTAGCACTTAGAAGGCGTTATCCTTTAGGAAAAATCGTTATCTAGGGACATAGCTGCTCGCAACGTACACTTTTAAAGAAGTGGGAGTAAAGAGCAGCTATTTATCGGATAAAATCATTGAAAAAAATGCCGTCACATATATTTGAATTTTGTTTAACGATTTTTTTGAAGTATTTTCCTTATGATGGTATAATTTAACATAAAAGTAAATAGATTAATTAGTTAACCACTATTAGGAGGGGGATTATGGAATACAGGGAAAAGATAAAAGAGATATTTTCTTATTTGCTAAGATTAAAAAAACTAAATGAAAAATCCGTAAGAAATGTTTATGATTATGATAAGTTGTACTGGGAAGAAGAATTTTCCCATATGGCTGGATGTATTGTTGGAAAAACTGTTACCAGTGAAAATTGGATTGAGGTGAACAAAAAGTGTGGAAAGCTGTATCAGGAGTTTTTTAATCTATACCAGGAAAATGAAAAAAATGGAGAGAATTTTGAAATAGTTTTTGGACATGGCTTAATTGTATGGAATATAGATAAGAAAAAAATACTTCACCCTGTTTTGACTACTAGAATGAAGATAGAATTTAATAAGGCAAAGGGTTCATTTATATTAATACCTTCAGGCAAGACTAGGCTAGAGACTTCGCTTTTTGAAGGACTGAAAGAATGTAATATGTCTGATATTATTTCTTTTGCAGATGAAGTAAGTCGTGTGAATTTAGATCCTAGAAATATAGAAAAAATTAAGTCAGTATTTTTAAATCTAATTTCCCACATAGATGTTAAGGGTAAGTTGAGTCAAAGTAAGTTTTCAAAAAAGAAAATTAATTTCGAGCAGTTCCCTGTGATTTACAATTCCTCTGTTATATTGGTAAGAAAGAATAGTATGAAGTTATGGCAGGTTGAAATAGCTAATATAATTGATGAAATAGATAATGGATGTGAAATACCTGACACTATTAAAGCTTTAGTGGATGAAGATGGGTCAGATTACAGTGGAGCTGATAAAAGCGAATGGAAGGATGTGTCGGATAATTTGTTATTCCCTCTTCCTGCAAATTCAGAACAAAAAAGCATAGTAAAAAAAATATGTGAAAATTATGGAGTAGTTGTACAAGGACCACCAGGAACAGGAAAAAGCCATACTATAGTGAATTTAATATGCCACTTACTGTCAAATGGCAAAAGGATACTTGTGACTAGTCAGACAAGTAGGGCACTTAAAGTATTGACAGAAAAAATACCTGAAGAAATAAGACCTCTGTGTATAAGTGTTTTGGGAAACGATATCAATTCTTTAAATGACCTTAACAAGGCTGTAAGAAAAATAACGGACAACCTCTCTATGGATCCTGAAATTATGGATGAAGAAGTTAAAAGTTTGGAAAAAGAATTAAACTTATGCAAGAGAAATGAGGAGCTTCTGTATGAAAAATTAAAAAATATTCGAGAGAGGGAAAAGAGAAATATAAATTATGAGGGAAAGGAGTATGACATTGTATATATAGCAAAGTGGGTCAAAGACAATAAAGATAAATATTGTTGGATGAAAGATAAAATAAAAATTGATCAAGTAATGCCGTTATCAGATAAGGAATTCAACTTGTTAATATATCTGTTAGGAGATTTAGATAAGGATAAAAAATGTAAATTTGATAGCATGAAAAACATAATAAATAAATTACCTGACTTCAATGAAATATGTAATAAAATTTCAGAGTACAAAAAATTAAATGGTCAATATGAAAATTATATTAAAACTGTAGAAGGGTGGCATATACCTAATGATAATAAATGTAATTATGAAAAAGTTCTAGAGCTTGCAAATATATGTAAAAGTAAAATCACTAAACTTCAAGAAAAAAATGTATGGTGGAATGTATTTCAGGATTATCACAATAGTAAGATATCAAAGCAAACATTTAGAGACTTGTTGTGTAAAAGTAGTGAATACATGTTGAGCTTGAGTAGGATTAATAATCAGATTAGAAATTGCAAAATAGAAATTCCTGAAAATGTAAGCAAAAATAAATTTATAGAGGACTTTGATATTTTATTTGATGCGTTTAATGAAAAAGGAAAAGTAGGAAAAATATTTATGATTTTTCATCCTGAATGTAAATATATACTGGAATATTGTAAGGTAAATGGAGACTTATTAAAAAATACGGATCAAGCCTTAATAGTTAAACTTTATACCCAACAAGAGAGGATTTTTGCTGCATTAAAAACTATGTGGAACAATGTAATGGAAGATTACGGTGGAGAGACAATAAACTCTAATTTAAGAGAAAGTGAGTTTATTGCTATTGAACAAAATTTAAATTACTTGGATGTTATAATAAATTGGGATATAGAGTATAAAAGGGAGATCTTAAGGGCTCTTGGGAAAATATCAGTCCCGCAAAATATTGATTGGCATAAGAAAGAGACTTATGATTATTTAATTAAATGCGTGAATTTTATAAAAAATATGAATAAATATAATGAAGACAAGGCCTATATAGAGATATTGAAAAAGTTAATAAAAACTACGGAAAAGTTGAGAAATCTCTATAAAGCTGTGGACAATTTGAATATAGATGAAGTTAAGAAAATATTAAGTGAATTTGAAGAAATTAAATGTGTAAAAAATAAATCACTTAAGATAGACGAGTTAATAGGAAAAATGAAGAAGGTATGCCCTAAAACTTGCATGAATATATTGGATAATTGGACTTATGATAAGGAAAAGTTCAACAGCTGGGGACAAGCATGGAAATGGGCTAAATTGAATAGTTTATTGCAGAACACGTATGATTTCAATGATGATAACATAGGTGACCTTATAGAAAATGAAAAAAATAGAGAGAAGGTGCTTATAAAGGACATAGTGTCAAAGAAGACCTGGTATAATCAGATAATTAAAACTAAGGAAAGTGAAAAAAGGAGCTTATTTTCTTGGGCTCAAGCAGTAAAGAGAATTGGAAAAGGCAGAGGTAAGATGGTGCCTCAGTATAGGAAGATAGCTCAAAAAGAAATGGAAAAATGTAAAAAAGTTATACCTGTATGGATTATGCCTTTAAATAGGGTTATTGAAAACATAAAGTTATCTAAAAATATGTTTGATGTAATAATATTTGATGAGAGTAGTCAGAGCGATATATTCTCATTGTGTGCACTTATGAGGGCTAAGAGAGCGGTTATAGTAGGTGATGACAAACAAATAAGTCCAGAAACTATAGGTATTGATCAGGATGTGGTGCATGATTTAATAGATAAGTATTTGAAAAATATACCTCAAAGGGAATGGTTTGATCTCCAAGTTAGTTTATATGATACAGCACTTAGGGTATTTCCAAGCAGATTAATGTTGAAGGAACATTTTAGATGCGTACCGCAAATAATAAATTTTAGTAATGATTTAAGTTACTCAGGAGAAATAGTGCCTCTTAGATATCCTAAAATATATGAAAAATTTTATCCGGCAATAAACACTGTTAAAGTAAATGGAGGGGTTAGAGATGCATCTAAGCCTATAAATGTTAAGGAAGCTGAATGTTTAGTAGACAAAGTGGTTTCCTGCTGCAGGGATAAAAGATATTCTAATATGTCTATGGGCGTTATATCTTTACTTGGGGAACCTCAAGGTCATCTTATAGAAAATATGCTTAGAGAAAAAATAGGTGTAGAAGAGATGATAAGTAGAAAGCTTATATGTGGAGATGCTTACTCCTTTCAAGGTGACGAACGGGATATAATGTTTTTATCTATGGTTATTTCAAAGAATGTAAAATTTGCTCCACTTACTAAAGAAAATGACATGAGGAGATTTAATGTAGCAGCAAGTAGAGCTAGAAATCAGATGTGGCTATTCCATTCAATAGACTTAGAAGATTTAAATGAGGAATGTGTGCGTTATTCTCTGTTAAATTACTTCCTAAATTATAATAAGTATAGTGTTAAAAATAAAAGTATGGAATATGCATTTCAATCTAGATTTCAAAAAGATGTGTATGGCATTATAAAAAACAAGGGATATAAAATTGTGCCTGAGGTAAAAATAGGTAAGTACAAAATAGACTTTGTTGTGGAAGATGTGAGGAATAGGGTTGCAATTATATGTGATAGTGAGTTGTCTCAGAAAAATTACAGCTCTAAGGAAATTATGGAAACGCAATTAGATTTAGAAAGATTGGGTTGGATATTTTATAAGATAAGAGAAGGTGAATTTTATTATAATCCTGAAAGGGTTATGGAAAAACTTTGGAATAAACTAAATAATATAGGGATTGAACAGTACAAGCTAGAAGAAATTCAGAATAAAAATCTTCAAGTTGTATAATAAAAGAAGGCTTGCTGCACTAATTAATTAGTATGTCATTAATACTTCAGAAAATCTAAAAAATTATTTAGTGTATAAGCCTTCTTTACTTAACTTTGTAATGATAACAATATTTTAAACAGTATTTCACAATTACAATAATTTATACATAGTATAAAGCATAGCAAGTAGTATTTGGAGTGAATTTATTGTTGTATGCACTAATTCTTGCAGGAGGTAAAGGAACAAGATTATTTCCATTATCTAGAGCTAAAAATCCAAAACAATTTTTAAAAATTGTAAATAATAAGAGTTTTTTAAGAAAAACTGTAGATAGAATCAAGCCTTTAGTTGATACAAATAATATATACGTGGTTACTAATGAGGAATATATAGATAGAGTTCAAGCAGAACTTCCGGATATAAGTAGAAATAATATATTTGCAGAACCAGAAAATAAGGAAACAGCCACCTGTATAGGATTTTCAGCGGTGAAATTGTTAAAAAAGGATCCTTTAGCTACTATGATAATTTTGCCTTCAGATCATTATATAGAAAGTGAAAAATTATTTATAGATACCATAAATAAAGCGGTGGAAATTGCAGAAAAGAAAAAAGGACTTGTAACCATTGGAGTTAAACCTATAAGACCTGAAACAGGATATGGTTATATTGAAATGGGTGAAAAAATAAATATAGGAGTTAATGCTTTTAAAGTAGAAAGATTTTTAGAAAAGCCCAACATAGAAGTTGCAAAAGATTTAATATTAAAAGGAACTTATTTATGGAACAGTGGTATGTTTGTATGGAAGGTGGATGTTTTTTTAAGAGAAATGCAGAAATACCTTCCTAAAATGTATAAGTGTATGGACCTTATATATAAAAGTCTGGATACAAAACAGGAAGAGAAGGTAATACAGGAACAATATAAACGTATAGATGGGATATCTGTAGATTTTGGGATAATGCAAAAAACCAGAAAAGCTTATGTCATTAAATGTGAATTTTTATGGGATGATATAGGTACTTTTACTGCATTAGGAAGGTTTCTTAAGGACGAAAAGGGTAACAATGTAAAGGGGAATACTGTAATAGAGTCCAGCGAAAGTTGCACTGTATTTGGAGGTGATAAACTTATAATAGTATTTGGGGTTAAGGATTTGATAGTGATAGACTCTGAAGATGTACTTTTAATTATGGACAAAAATAGAGATCAGGAGGTAAAATATTTAGTAGATATTTTAAAAAATAAAAGTAATTTAAAAAAATATATCTAATGAAGAGATTGTAATTACGGAATATAGAACCAGTTTCCATTTAAAAGATAATGTCAGTGAGTTTGTAAAATATCAAAGTCGCTGACAATTTTTTATTAAATTTAGCTTATTTTGTCGACTCATTTTTTTTATAATGAACTCTCTATGTAAGGCATCACCTTTTAGTACATACTCTTCAAAATAAATTAGCTTTACGGGAAGCCTTCCTCTAGTATATTTGGCGCCCTTTCCTTTGTTATGAGTGGATATTCTTTTGCCTAAATTATTGGTGTAACCTGTATAAAGCGTTCCATCACTACATTCTAATATGTATACATAATTCATTTTATAATTTCTTTCATAGTTTATTTTACGGATACGTAAGGATTATTTTCTATATAAAACCGCCAGAGATAATGTGAAGCTTCCTCAGCATAATCTACGCCTATACGTTTAGAACTTTTTATGCTGATATTTTCAATAGCAGTTCCTTCGATGTACAGGTCACTTTTACAAAGATCTTTCCTATTTTGGCTTTTGTCTATGAGAAATGCTTTGCATAGTTTCCCAGGGCCGTTGGTTAAATTCTTAATTTGACGTTTATTTAATAGGTTGTATTCTTTTTCATATCTATTTAATGACATATCTTCTAGACAAGTGAGAGGTTCTAATGCTCTTATAAGGACTCCTTCAGGAATACCTTCACTTTCAGTTACTACATTGAAGCAATAGTACATGCCATATATCATAAATACGTATGAAAAACCGCATGGACCATACAAGGCTTCTGTTCGTTTAGTACGTCTATTTCCATAGGCATGAGCAGCTTTATCTATAATTCCTTTATAGGCTTCTGTTTCTACTATTTTTCCAGACAATCTTTTACCGTTTATTTCATGAACTAGTATTTTACCTAAGAGATTTTTTGCTACGGATAAAGTATCTTTTCCGTAAAAATCTCTATCTAATTTGTTAGACAAATTATGCAGCCTCCCTTAGCCTTATATGATATTATTATATCATATAAAACTAATAATTATGTTATAGGGATTTTCAACTAGAAAGTCTTTATGGAGTGGGAGATTAAAATTATGAAAATACTTTATTATGATTGTTTTTCTGGAATAAGTGGAGACATGAATTTAGGGGCTTTAATAGATGCTGGAGTAGATAAGGACTATTTAACTTTTGAATTATCAAAGCTTAATGTGGATGGTTATGAGATTAATATTAAGAAGGATGTAAAAAATGGAATATCAGGAACTAAAGTAGACGTAATTTTGAAAAATAATTCTGTATGTGCACATCATCATAGAAATTTAGAATATATAGAAAACATGATAAGTTCAAGCTGTTTAAGTTCTAAAGTTAAAGAAATAAGTAAGGAAATTTTTAGAAAAGTAGCGCAAGCTGAAGCAAAGGTGCACAGTAAACCTATAAATGAAGTTCACTTTCATGAAGTTGGGGCAGTAGATTCTATAGTAGATATTGTTGGAGCTGCTATATGTTTTGATTATTTGAATGTGGATAAAGTGGAAGCTTCCAAGGTGGAAGTTGGTAGTGGGTTTGTAAAATGTGCTCATGGTATATTACCTGTGCCAGCACCTGCTACAGCAGAGATATTAAAAAACGTTCCTATAGAATCTAAAGTAAATTTTGAAGCCACTACACCAACAGGTGCAGCTATTTTATCTTATATATGTTCAAATTTTACTTCGGATAAAAATTTTAAAGTAACAAAAATAGGATATGGAATAGGAAGTAAGGATAATGATGATATTCCAAATGTTTTAAGGGTTTTTATAGGAGAACCTATATCTTATGAAAAGAATAGCCATAAAGATTGTTATTGGAATAAAGATGAGAAAACTGAATATATATTAGATAGAAGAAACATGGATAAATCTAACTCTAAAGATGAATTAGGATGTATTAGAGAAGAAGCACAGGTTATAGAATGCAATATAGATGATATGAATCCTGAAAAATATCAATATATAATAGATAAATCGTTACAAATAGGAGCTTTAGATGCATACTTGACTCCCATAATAATGAAGAAGGGAAGGCCAGCAGTAAAATTGAGTGTGCTTTATAAGGATGAAGTAGAAAAAGAGATTAGAGATATTATTTTAACAGAAACTACTACCTTGGGATTTAGAAAATATAAAGTAGAAAGGAATATGTTATATAGAGATTTTACAAAGGTAGTTACAAAGTATGGTGAAGTAAATGTAAAAAATGCTTATTACAAAGGCAAAAAAATAAAAAGCAAAATTGAATATGAGGATTGTAAAAAACTTGCTTTAAAAAATAAAATAAGTATAGATGAAATATATAGGGAGGTTATGTCTAAAACATTTAAATGAAAAAGTGTTTTAGATGAAAAATTGCGGGATAAAATGAATTGTGCAATATTAAGTGGAAATTATTGAATATTTGCATATAAAATTAATATAATATTATTTTACATTATATTAATTTTATTAAATGTTGTTATGCTAATAAATGCATCTAATGTTATTTTATTGACAAATAACTGCTAAAAGGTATAATTATGGTATATGGTTTAAATAATTCATATTGTTTAATAGAAATTCATTTTTTATATTATTGCGTATTTTCCCATAAATGAGAAGGAGATGGCTATTTTTTAAAGACTTGTTTTTCATATTATTATTTATCAGGAGGAATAGCAGATGAAGGTAACTGGAATATTGGAAAAGGCAACTAAGAATGCATTAGCTAAAGCCGGTGTAGAATTGCTCAATAGAGACCCAGAAGAAAGCCTTGATAAGCTGTTTGCTTTGATTAAGAAAACAGTAAAAAGAGACGAAGAAAATTTAGCTAGAGTAGAAAGGGTTCAAGAATTATACGAAACTAATCAAGCAATTCATAAACTTGTTATAGGCATTATTAGAAATTCTAATAAAAAGTGTATGGATAAACTTTTTACCAATTTTTTCTCAAATGCAGTTTGGTATGGAATGCCAAAAAGAGAACAGTTTTTTCAAGATACAGGTATAAAGACACCATTTACAATATTGATTAGTCCATCTATGAGATGTAATTTGAGGTGTACAGGATGTTACGCTTCAAGTTATAGTAAAGAGGATGATATTCCCAAAGAGGAAGTAGATAGAATTATTGGTGAAGCTAGAAAACTTGGAATTTATTATTTTATAATTCTTGGTGGAGAACCGTTTATAAATGACTATATGCTTGATATATACAAAAAATATAATGATTGTATATTTACACCATTTTCAAATGGCACTCTTTTTGATGAAAAATTAGCAGATAAGATAAAAAAGCTGGGAAATGTAATTCCTATGTTTTCTGTGGAGGGATTTGAAGAAGAGACAGATAAAAGAAGAGGAAAAGGTATATTCAAAAAAGTTATGCATGCAATGGATCTTTTGAAGGAAAGAGGAGTTTTATTTGGAGTATCTACTGCAACCAGTAGGTATAACATAGATACAGTTACATCAAGTGAATTTATAGACATGCTTGTTGAAAAGGGAGCAAAAATGGGGTGGTATTTCTTATTTATGCCTGTAGGTAAAGAACCTGATGTAAATTTGATGCTTACGCCAGAGCAGAGAATACGATTAGGAGAAAAAATAAGAGAAATAAGAAATACGAAGCCATATTTTACTATTGACTTTTTTAATGATGCACCTTATGTTGGAGGATGTATTGCAGGAAAATACTATTGTCACATAAATTCCGAGGAAGAAGTAGAGCCTTGTATATTTGCACATTTTGCAGTAGATAATTTAAAAGGCAAAAAACTTGTAGATGTATTTAAGTCAGATCTTTTTAAGGAATTAAGAAATAGACAACCATATAATAAGAATTTGCTATTGCCTTGCATGATGATTGACAATACCAATGAAATTAGGGAAATTGCAAAAAAGACAGGTGCGAGGCCTACAGATGAAGGTGCAAGAATGATGCTTGAAAATCTAGAATTTCAAAAGCAACTTGATAAAGTATCAGAGGAATATAAGCCTTATGCAGAAAAGGCTTGGGAAAAAGATTTTAATTCCGAAGGAAATTATAAAATGTCTAAAGGCTAAACCTTTAAAATATCCAGAGAGATTTATTCTCTGGATATTTTACTTTAATCAGAAATTTATGATTAATCACTGAAGTTGAAAGATGATTGGTATTATTATAAAATATACATATTAGATTGAGATCAATAGGAGAATATTTATGAAAAGATATATAAGACAAACATTACTTTTAATAATGTTAGTAACGTTATGTTTAATGGTAGTTTCCTGTAATAAAAAGCAGGATAGCGAAAACAATGAAAGAGTACTTAAAGGAAATATTAAAATTGTTACAGATGTAGAACATGGACCTCAATTTGAACTTGCAGCAGAGGCATTTGAAAAATTACATAAGAAAGTTAATATAAATGTTATTACAGTAAAGGATACAGATAATAATGTTGAAGCGATATTTAATGGACTGCAGTATCAAGCAGACATAACTACAATAGATGATAGCAGTATCAAGCACATTATAATCAGAAATCCAGAAAAATTTTTAAATATGACAGATTCGGTAAAGGGATATAAGGATAAATTATTAACCAATAAAATTTATAATGATACTATAAAAGGGAAAATTTATGCTTTACCTTGGGACACCTATCCTAAAGCCTTGCTATATAGAAAAGATATATTTGATAAAGAAGGAATAGATGTAAATAGAATTAAAAGCTGGAGCGATTATATAGAAGTAGGAAGAAAAATAAGTAAGGATACAGCAAAGATATTTATTGCAAATTCTTCAGAAGACAATAATGATATTTATCTACTACTCTCAAATCAATTGGGAACATCTTATTTTAATCAATCTGGGAAATTAGACTTTAAATCGCAAAAATGGGCTAGAGTTGTTGAAATATCAAAGATCCTTTATGGAGAAGGGCTTATACAAGAAATTCCTTCTAAAGATGAAGTTATAAACAAGGCACAGCTAAACAAGATAGTATCCTTTATAGCAGATCCTACTTATGTAGTAACTTTAATGAACAAGTTTCCACAGTCTAAAGGTAAGTGGGGAGTAATGAAATTACCTGCTTTTGAAGATGGAGGTAATAGGGATGTGTCTTTAGGTGGAGTTAATTTAGTTATAAATAAAAATACTTCTGAATCAAATTTGTCAGAGGAATTTGTAAAATTTGCACTTACAGATGGAAAGCTTCAAATGGATTTATTAAATAAGTATGGAAGATTCCCGGTTAACACAGATGCTTATAATTTTGTAGATTTAAATAAAAACATAACGTATTTTGATAGTACAATATGGAATCTTTTTGAGAGTGTAGAACAAGGATCATTTAGTATAAATTATACAAAAAATTTTCCTGATATAAGAGAAAAAATAAAAGGAGTTTTAAATCAAACAAACATTAAAGGTGAAAATTACAAATCTATAATAGAAGGGATGGAAGCAATTTTAAAATAAATTCATGAAACGTTTACAAAATTAGCAAAATGATGTATAATAGGAATATAGGGGATTAATCATAGGGATTTTTTAACATAAATAAAACCTTTTAACTAGGAGCGTTAGTAGTTAAGAGGTTTTATTTTATAAAAAAATTTAGGAGTGTTTACATATCTAAAATTTTTTTATAAACTTTAATAGTTTTTTCAGAAGATTTTTCCCAGGAGTATTTAGAGGATTGCTTTAAGGCTTTTGTACTCAACTCATTTCTTATATTTTCATCATTAAGTAATGCTTCCATGGAATACATAAGGCTTTTTAAGTCAAATGGATCTATAAGTATACCACCATCTTCTACTATTTCAGGAATAGATGAAATACGTGAGGTTATTACAGGGGTACCGCAGCTCATTGCTTCTAGAGGAGGTAGTCCAAAACCTTCATATAAGGATGGATATATAAATACGTCACAGGCATTATAAAAAATAGGAAGCATGTTTTCTTCTACAAATCCTGTAAACTTAATGTTATTATCTATATTCAAATCTGTACTCAAGTTTCTCAATTTGCATAATTCATCTTTATTGGACCCTATAATAACTAAATCATAATTCTTATCTAAATTTTTATGAATGTTAGAAAAAGCAGTAATTAGTGAAGATACATTTTTTCTGGAGCTAAAACCACCTATATAGAGAATAAAAGAATTTTTTATGTTATATTTATCTTTTATATTGTATTGGCATTTATCTTTTTCCAAAGGTTTATATTTTTTATCTGCAGCTAAAGGAGTTACGAATATTTTATTTTCATCTATAGGAAAAAATTTTAGAATATCCTTTTTTGAACAATTCGATACAGTTATTATTCCATCTGCCAGTTCAACAATATTAGGAAGTTCTTTTAAAAATTTTGATAAATATCCCTTACCTACAGTATTAGGAAGTATATATGGTATTAAATCGTGAATTGTAACTACCTTTTTGCAGGTTATATTTTTTGATATGCCAATACCGTTTTGGGGAATATGGTATATATCTACAGCTTCTTTTTTTAAATTTTCTGGAAAATAATATTCTTCAAAGAATCTATGGTGTTTTTTAGAGCTCATCAATATTTTAGTATTTTTATATAAAAATTTTTCATAATTGCTCCCAGACCAGTATATATTATAAAAATTCTCTGTATGATTTTTAAGCATATATTTTAGGATCTTAGCTGTATAAGTGCCTATACCGGTACCTTTATACCAATTGATTCCTCTTCCGTCAATGGCAATTTTCATTGATTTTATACCTCCACATTCTAGTAATTCTAAAATGGTTGAAATGTTATATTATATAATATTAATACTAATATAAAAAGGTGAATAAAAATTGCAGATGAATAATTAGGTGTATATTTTAATTTATCACACACGGATATATTTATTCATATACTACATATATAGTAATTTTTGGAGGAAAAGGCTTTTGGATATATTAGAAGTAAAAAAATATGTTGAAGATGCTTATGATCTCCATATTGAATTTATAGAAAAAGTTAAAAGTATATATAAGGTTCACACAAAATACAATAAATATTGCTTAAAGGTAATAAATTACGATTTTGGACATTTCTTATTTATAATTTCTGCCATAAAGCATCTCCAAAATAGAAACTTTAAAAGCATACCTGAAATAATAGAAACTAAGCAGGGAAAAGATTATATAGAAATAGAAAGAAGTTATGCCTATTTATGTAGATGGGTTGACTCTAGACAGTGTAATTTTGAAAATCCATTGGATGTTTTAGTTGCAACTTCTAAGTTAGCAGAACTTCATAAAAAAAGCTGCAATTTTAAAGTGCTAAAAAATATGAATCCTAGGATAGGATGGTTTAAGTGGATAGATACTTTTAAAACTAGAGAAAGTGAAATAGTAGATTTTAAAAAAAGAATATTAAAAAAAGACCATAAGGAAGAATTTGATATATTGTATCTAAATTCTATGGAAAAGGAAATAAGTATTGCGGAAAAATCTATAGAAGATTTAAAAAAGACCAGATATTTAGATGAAATGAAACAAGAAATCTTAAGTAATGGATTTTGTCATCATGATTATGCTAATCATAATATTTTAATAGATACTGAAGGAGAAATAAATATTATAGATTTTGATTACTGTATATTAGATACCCATCTTCATGACCTGTCTAGTTTGCTTATAAGAAGGATGAAAAACGGCAAATGGAATATGAATAATGCGTCTTTTATAATTGATGCATATAATGCTATAAATATTGTAAAAACAGAGCATATACCTATTATGTCGGCGTTTATGGAGTTCCCTCAAGGATATTGGCAACTTGGAATACAGTATTATTGGGAAAAGCAGCCTTGGGGAGAAGAGGCGTTTATGAGAAAGTTAAAAAGAATTTTAGGTGACACAAGAGAAAGACTGGAATTCATAGATGAGTTTAAGAAGAGCAAATACAATTGAAATTTTAAAAGGAGGAACATCTAATGTCACATAAGAAGTCACATAGTAAAAATATAGATGAATTTGAAAATAAGGATTTAGGATATTATGAAAGTAAAGTGGATAGTTTAAAGAAGACTGTAAAGCAGCTAGAAAAAATGAATAAAAGAAAAAAGGAAGTTATGAAATTAGAAAAGAAGAGGAAAAAAATGTTAAAGGAAATGAAAAAAATGCATAGATAGGGCAATCTCACAGGCAAAGCAAAGAGGTGGTTTAAAAATGTACTTTGAGGATGTTGAATCATGCTTTGTTAATTATCTAGAATCAAAAAAAATATTTAAGGTAAAAAAATTTGATAATACAATAAAGTACAAGGATATATCTCTGGATAACATAAAAGAACAGATGTCTATAATTAGTGAATTTCATAGAAGAACTTTAAAATACAGTGGTATTATGAATAAAAGATTATATAACAATATAGGAAAAGAAGTAGAACAGTATAAGGTTTATACGAAGAAATTGAAAAAATATCTAGATAGAATAGAGAAGTTACAAAACAAGACTTTATTTCAGGAAAAACTGAATCAAATAGGAAAAAAGTATTTAATAAGAGCAGAAAGTTGCATGGACAATCTAGATAAAAATGGTTATAAGAATTTAATAATTAGAAGCATGAAAAGGGTGGAAATGTGTCTTAGAAACACATATTTTAACAATCTGAGAAAAAAAGAAGATATAGAAGTTATAGATATACAAGGGTGCTGTTATAATATGGTAGAAATGGATGCGGTATATTTCTTAAGTAGAATAAAAAGAAAAGGTATGAGTGCAAATTTTTATGAAATTATAATGGAATTTTGTAAGTACGAACATTTAAAAAAAAGTAGTGTGCAGTTTATTTTATCAATGATATCTTATCCTTATGAGGTTATGAAATGCTGCATTAAATATATATATGGTACAAAAAATTGGACGGAAAAAGAATATATACTTAAACTAAATAAAGCTATAGATGAAGATGGAGAGAGTCTAATTAAATTTTAGATGGTAAGGGGGAGGCACAATTGGTAGACAGATATGGTGAAAAAAAATATTTAACCAAGTATGATTTGTGTACAAAGCTTTTTGATAGATTTGATTTAAAAGTATATGATGTTGTACCGGTTAGACGTGTATATATGATTTCTACAGACAAAGGAGAAAAAATATTAAAAAAAGTAGATTATACTTTAGATGAGCTGAAGTTTATATATAATGTTTTAAATTATGTGAGAACAAAATTCCCTAGAATAATAAATTTTGTGAAAAATAAAGCAGGAGAAATATATACTATTTGGGATGGAGATATGTACTGTATAATGGATACAGTAAATGGAACGGAATGTAATTTTAGTAATCCTATAGAATTGGATATTGCAGCAGAAGGCTTAGGCGAATTTCATCTTGCATCTGAAGGATTTAAGACAGATATATATAATAAGAGTAATAATGGAAGATTGATTGATGCTTTTAAGAGAAGAATTCAAGAAATGGAGTTTTTTAAAAATATAGCGAATATTCATGAGAAGAAGACAGAGTTTGACGAAATATTTATAAAAAATTGGAATTACTATATAGAAGAAATAGAAAAAAGCATAATATTACTTCAACAATCTCACTATTATAAATTGTGTAGTGAAGAGGATAAAATAGTAGTATGCCACCATGATTTAGCGTATCATAATATATTAATAAATGAAAATCAAGCGTATTTTATAGATTTTGATTATGCCATCATAGACCTTAAAGTGCATGATCTTTGTAACTTTATAAACAAAGTTATTAAAAATTTTGCCTTTGATATAGATAAAACTAATTCTATAATAAACAGTTATTGCAATAAAAATACTTTAAATCGTAGGGAACTTGAAGTACTATATGCTATGTTAAGTTTTCCTAATGATTTTTACACTATAGCCAGAGATTATTATAGTAAGCGTAAGGAGTGGGAAGAAGAAGTATTTCTAGATAGATTGAAGAGAAAAACTAGATATAAAGAGGACAGAAAAGAATTTTTACAAGAATTTACAGATAAAATTCTACATTAGGTGAATAATATATTTATAAAAAAATAAATAAAGTATGTAAGAAACCGCATATATCCTTAGAATCTATGTATTTCAAAGATATATGCGGTTTCTTATAATTTAAATTGGTTATTTTTTTAGAATTTTGTTGTATGCATCCAAGGTATCTTGGGTAGTTTTACCCCAACTTAGTTCAGAAGCTCTTTTCATACCAGAGGATATTAACTTATTTCTAAGGTTATTATCTGAAAGTACGGCTAACATGGATTCATATAAATTAGTTTGGTCTGTAGGGTCTACGAGAAGAGCACCATTTTCAACTACTTCAGGAAGTGAAGTTGTATTTGATACTATTACAGGTATTCCACAGGACATAGCCTCTATTGGAGGAAGACCAAATCCTTCATAAAAAGAGGGATATACAAATAATTCAGCCCCATTGTATATATATGGAAGATGATCCATAGAGATAAAACCTGGGAATATAACTTTGTCCGATATATTTAATTTTTCAGCACGATTTTTATATATTTTATATGATATTCCTCTATTACCAGCAATAACTAAATTCAGAGGACTTTTATATGAAGACACTAATTTGCTGAAGCTTTCAATAAGCCCAAGTATATTTTTTCTTGGACTGAATCCACCTACATATAGAATATAATCTCCAGTTATAGAGTAATATCTTTTAGCAACATATTTACTTATTCTTTTATCAATGGGTTTATATATCTCTTCACTGGCTAGATGAGTGACATATATTTTGTCTTCAGGGAAATCAAAGGCCTTCATGATGTCTTTTTTAGAAAAGTTTGAAACTGTAATAATTCCATCACATTGGGGTATTGCTTTAGGTATATAATCTGAAAAAACCTTGAGATATCTATCACTTACGGTTGAAGGCATTCTATAGGGAATTACATCGTGAAGTGTTATGACAAATTTACAATTTTTGTGAATGGGAAGCCCAACTCCATTTTGAGGAACATGATACAATTGTATATTAGTATCTTTTATTGTATTCGGCACATTGACTTCTTGCCAAAAGTTGTGAATATTGTCTTGAGGGAGTGCATCTAGTCTAAAGTTTTTTTTAAAATTTATATTATCTCTAAATCCCTCCGGCATGAAAAGTAAGTAATTATTTATATTATCAATATTATTTAAACAATTTAGTAGTTGGTAAGTATAAGTACCTATACCAGTACCTCTATACCATTTTGCGGCACGTCCATCAATGCCTATTTTCATAAAGTTATTCCTCTCTAAATTAGTATATTTCATTATATTAAAATAAAGCTCAAAATGTTAATATTCTTCTAAATTAATTTAAGACCTCATATAAATATATAGGGGTGATTAACATGATGCGAGAATTTGAAATAGAAAGACAATTTGATGTAAAAATTGAAAATATAAAACCAAGCAAAGGAGTATATCTTCTAAAAACAGACAAAGGAATGAAGTGTTTAAAAAAGGTAAACTATGGAACTCAAAAACTTCTGTTTGTTTATGGAGCAAAGGAGCATCTTATAAAAAATGGGTTCCCATATGTAGATAAGTATTGCAATAATGTAGATGGAAATCCATATGCACTTGTAAATGAAGATATATATACTCTTTCCGAATGGATTAGCGGCAGGGAATGTGATTTTAAAAATAGAGATGATGTCATAAATGCTTCTAAGTGCCTGGCAAATTTACATGCAGCTTCCAAAGGATATGAGCCGCCGGAAAACAGCAAATTGAAGACAGATCTTGGCAGGTGGCACCATCTTATGGAAAAAAGGGTTAAAGCTCTTGATAAAATGAGAGACATGGGTAGAAAAAAAAGTAACAAGGGAGATTTTGACTTAAATTATACTAAGGAAGTTCAGTTTTATAAAGATTTTGGAAGAAAGGCCATAGAGGTATTGAATGATTCTAAATATGATGAGTTATGTAATATCACAGAAAAGGAAGAAGGCTTTTGTCATCATGATTTTACCTATCACAATATAGTAATTGATAATAATAATAAAGTAAATGTAATAGACTTCGACTATTGTAAAAGGGAAGTTAGGGCTTATGATATTTCGTCTTTTATGGGTAAGGTTTTAAAAAGATCCAACTGGGATATAGCTAATGCAGAGCTTATAATTAATTCATATAATGAAGTTAGCCCTATTAAAGAAGAAGAATACAGGGTGATATTTGCTTTTTTGCTATTTCCTCAAAGGTTTTGGAGGTTGGCTAATAGATACTACTATAACGAAGTCAATTGGCCTTTAAAGACTTATAATAATAAACTTCAGGAATTAATTTCTGAGCAGGGTAAATATATTGATTTTATTGAGAAATTTAAAAAAATATATAACCAGAAGTAAAATTATCAAAGAAGGTTAGGATCTATACCTGGAATTTTAAATTAAATCCGGTATAGTCCTTATTTTTTGCACTTAAAAGGCATTGTATTCATAATATATACCATGACTTTTTATATGGGGATGTATGAAAATATGAAAATAGGAGATGTAGTGGTAAGGAAATCTTACGATAGAGATATAACTTTTAAAATAATAGATGTGAAGGAAGAAGCAGAAGGAAAATTATATATTCTAAAGGGAATAAATTTGAGAATAATTGCAGATTCAGCTGAAGATGATTTAGAACCTGTATCTAAAGATTCTCTTACAGAAAGTGAAAAAGTATTTAGTAGACAAGTCAATAGATCTATTAAAGATATTTTAGCAAGCAGGGGAGGGTTCAGGCAAGAATACAATATAACAAAATTTTTATCCCATAAATCAGGCAAGGAATTGACTTTTGGAAGACCAGGGAAGATACTTCACATAGATGGAGATTCGGAATATTTAGATGTATGTCTTAAAGTATATAAGCAGCTTTTATTAGATGTAGTTGGGAAAAATATACCAGAGAAAGATCAACCTAGTCAGGTAGTGGAGTTAGTAAAGGAAATTAAGCCTGATATAGTTGTGATTACAGGACATGATGCTATAGTTAAAGGTACTAAGGACTATACAGATTTAAACAACTACAAAAATTCCAAGTATTTTGTAAAAACAGTATCCGAGCTTAGAAATTACAAATCTAACTATGATGATTTAGTAATATTTGCGGGGGCATGCCAGTCCTGCTACGAGAAAATTTTAGATTCAGGAGCTAATTTTGCAAGCTCACCTAGTAGAGTACTTATTCATTGTTTGGACCCAGTATTTTTGTGCGAAAAAATAGCATATACCAATATAGAAAAAGTTGTATCCATTCAAGATGCATTAGAAAATACTATAACAAGAACTAATGGCATTGGAGGATTACAAACAAGAGGAAAGTATAGAGAAGGATTTCCAAAATCACTCTATGTATAAAAATCATAAAAATAGTAAATATTATTGTATATATGAGTGACTTAAAGAAATAACAATATAAAATGCTATAAATAGAAGTATCCTGGTTCTGTTTACAAAAAATTAATATTGACAAAGCGATTTATTAACTGATATACTAAAAAGTTTAATTGACATAATAGCACATAGAGAGTATAATATAAAATGTTGAAAGAGGGTGTTTGAAATGATGGAAGGATCTAATGTATTAGCTTCTATAAGAAAAAATATTGAAAATCATGTGGGAGATAAGGTAACCCTAAAAGCAAACGGTGGTAGGAGAAAAGTTTTTGTTAATAAGGGAACGATAGAAAAAGCTTATCCTAGTATATTTGTGATTAGATTAGAAAGTGACACCCAAAGGAAAGTGACATATAGCTATTCAGATGTTTTAACTAAGACAGTTCAGTTAGTTTTCCCAGTATAAAACGGCGTAAATTGGTATTAAATAGCCGATTTATTTTTGCAATATTAATCAAATCAAATTACAGGAACCATTACCTTTACTCTTTTCTAAGTGGTAATTAGTAGAATTAAGGATAGTATATAGAATAATAATTTTAAATGATTATCATTCTATATACTATTTTTAATTCTATAGGGTAAGAAGAAAGATGGCTAACTCCATCTTTCAACTATGGTATAAAAGGGTATTGAGAATTTATGAGAGGTTATATGGTTAACAACCAATTTAATATTACGTCAAAATTCTTTAAATGTCAATATTAATAGACATCATAAAAATCTTTACAATAGTAGCATATTTTTTATCTCAAATTTATATAAATAAATAGTAGGTTTTTATGGAGGAGGTAATAAATATGAGCATAGATTTTATTAAAGAAAATATAGAATGTGAACAGTTGCTAGCCGAAGATTTTTCGGATACTGTTATAAAAGCAGAATATGTAATACCTGATACAAATCCGGATGTTAAAGAAATTTTAATTCTTAATGCAAAGCCAAGTATAACTAATAAAGAAGTGATGCAGGATAAAGTATTTGTGGAGGGTAAAATAGAATATACTTTGCTTTATTTAGCAGAAGAAAGCGAAAACATGGGTATTTACAGTGTTAATTATACAGGAACATTTTCCAATTATGTAGAGGTGCCCGGCACAGAACATATGATGTTATGTGATTCAGATTGCTATGTGGAACATATGAATTGTACTATAGCAAATGAGAGAAAAATAGTTATTGAGGGAATTATAAAATTAAAGGCAGAAGTGTATAAAAAATATGAATTTGAGGTTATAAAAGATGTAACTGGATCTGAGGACATACAGATGTTAAAAAATCCTGCTACTGTAGATAAAATAGTTGGCACAGTTTCAGGAGATTTAGTTGCTAAAACTGAAATTCAGATATCTGTGGACAAACCGCAGGTTGGAAGTGTACTAGAATATAATATAAATATTCATAAAAAAGATATAAAGGTGTTAGAAGATAAAATATCTGTAGAAGCTTATGTGCTTATTAGAATGCTCTATAGGGGAAAGGACACAAGAGATATTGTATGTATAGAAAAAGATGTGTTTGTAAGTAAGGAACTTCCAATGCAGGGAGTTAATCCTTCTATGGAAAGCCACACTGATTTTAACATTGATGAAGTAGAACATACTATACGAGAAGATGACTTAGGGGAAAACAGAATAGTTGAGTTAGAAGTGCTTGTGAAATCCAATACTAAAGTTATGTATAAAGAAGATATGGATATAATAGAAGATGCATATTCTCCATCTTCTCTTATGCAAATGGAAAAAGAAGATTACGAATTGAATGTTATGCATGGACAAAATACTACTCAAAGTATGGTTAAATCCAATATAGAAATAAATGAAGGAATTAAACCTACAGAAGTAATTATGTCTTATGGAGATGTGTGCATAACTGATAAGAAAATAGTAGAGGATAAAGTTATTGTAGAAGGAGTTTTAAATGCTAAGATACTGTATAAAGATTCAGAAAATCAAATAAGGAGGTCTAATGAGGAGATACCTTTTAACTGTGGTGTAGATATACCTGAAAGTAAAATTGATATGCAGTGTATAGCAAAAGTGTCCTTAGAAAGTATAGAGGGAGAAATAGAGGTAGATACCATAGCAGTAAAAGCGGTTATAGAGGTTTATGCTAGAGTAAACTATATTACGCATAAAGAATTTTTAGTAAATATAGATGCCTTAGAGGGAGAGTTCCCGGATAAAAAATCTAGCCTAACTATATATGTAGTCCAGCAAGGGGACACCCTGTGGAAGATAGCTAAAAAGTACTATACTACAGTGGAAAACTTAGTGAAACTAAACAGTATAGAAGATCCCGATAGTATAAAAGCCGGAGAAAAGCTTATTATACCGGGAAGAGCTGTTATATAACTTAATTAATAGTTAAGAATGAAGAATTAATAGTTAATGTAGATTTTTTTCCGTTACACTACAAAGAATCTTTAATTAAGTTTTTGAAGGCTCGTTTTGCTAAAGCAAAACATTACTAAGCACTGACTTATATAAATTTAAGGATTTTTTGCGACAGCTAAAAATCATCCTTCACTATTAATTTTTCACTATTAATTCTTAACTTGCGAAGCTTTGCTTCGCAATATTTTTATATTAAGTCAAAGTTCCGTATAGGTGAAAGCTAAGTTAAAAATGAATAACTTAATTTATATGCTTCAGTAGTAAAGTACTGAAGTTTTTTGTCTTACGCATAATAATTAAAAATATGGAAAAAATATAAAATATCCACAGGAGAAGGTGTATGAGTTTGAAAGAAAAAGTAGAGGGAAACTTGATAATAATAGGAGGAGCAGAGGATAAAAAAGGCGATAAAAAAATATTAAAAAAAGTTTCTGGAATGTTGGAAAAAAGTAAAGATATACTTGTAATTGCAACTATCGCTTCTGAAATTCCGGAGGAATTAGGATGTGAGTATGAGAAAATATTTAGAGAATTAGGTATAAATAATATAAAAATATTAAATATTAAAGATAGAAAGGATGCATTTAATATAAGCAATATAACTCTAATAGAAGATGCTTCTATGATATTTTTTACTGGAGGTGACCAACTTAGAATAACAAGTTTAATAGGAGGAACACCACTGTATTCTAAAATTCAAGGACTATATAAAAACGGATGTACTTTTGTGGGAACTTCTGCAGGTGCTTCTGTTATGAGTGATACTATGATAGTAACAGGTCCTGATGAAGAGTCCCCTAAAAAGTGTACCCTAAAAATGGCTCCGGGACTTGGATTTATAAAAGGGGTTATCATAGACCAACATTTTGCACAGAGAGGCAGGATAGGTAGATTGCTTGTAGGAATAGCAGAAAATCCTCAGAGTCTAGGCATAGGAATTGATGAGGATACAGCTATTATAGTTAAGGAAAATGGAGAATTTACAGTAGTTGGTTCTGGAGCAGTATATATAATAGATGGTTCTAATATAACTTACAGTAATGTTTCAGAACAACATCCAGATGAAGTATTATCCATGTTTGACGTAAAATTGCATGTTCTTAAATGTGGAGATAATTTTAATTTACTAAATAAATCAGCCTATAATATCTAGTAAATTTTGATTTTTGTCATTCATAATGAAATAATAAAAACCAATGAAAGGTCAAATAGATATAAAGGGAGGAGTCCGAAGAGACCGTTAAATCAGTAAATAAGACATTTGAAAGAAAATAGGTTAGCATACTGACTAGTTATTTTTTTGAAAATGCCTAACGTAAAGATAAGTGCTGATGATACCGTTATAGTTAAACGGGATTTTAAGCCCTTGGAGTATCGGACCAAACGAAAGTAGCAAATAAGCAAAATCGGATACTATGAATAGGGAGGTAAGCAGAGTTTTTAAACAAATCTAAAAGGCCTATGCTTACGTAACGGGCAATATATACGAAGATGAGAATAGATAATTTTAGAATTTTTCAAGGAAGAAATATATTTGCTCATAAAAAATGCATAAAAATGTCTGTAGATTTAGAAGGATACAGCGAAGTTCCTACTAAAGATATACCTGGATTTAATAATAAATTGTTAAAGATTATACCTGAACTAAATGAACACAGGTGTGGAATTGATGAAGAGCATGGTTTTAGAAAAAGATTAGAAGGGGGTACTTACTTAGCTCATGTATGCGAACATATTATACTTTCCATTGAAAATATCCTGGGAGTAGATGCTTCCTATGGAAAAGCTAGGGAAATAAGTGGTGACAAATATTATATAATATATGAGTATTTATACAAAAATACAGGAGTAGCAGCGGGGAAGATAGCTGTAAACTTAATAAATTCTCTTATAAAAGGAAAAGATTATAATTTTAATGAAGCTATAGAAGATATAAAGAAAATATTAAAACGAGAAGAAATAGGATCAAGTACTTTAGCTGTAATATCGGAAGCTAAAAAGAGAGGAATACCTGTAACTAGAATTGGAGACAACAGTATATTTCAACTGGGGTATGGAAAGTATAGTAAAATTATAGAAGCAACCATATCTTATAACACAAAAGCTGTAGCTGTAGATATATCCTGTGACAAAATATTGACTAAAGAGATACTTAAAAATCAATGTCTTCCTGTAGCAGAAGGTGGAATTGTAAGAAGCCCTTTAGAGTTGCTTATAGAAGCTAAAGAGATAGGGTATCCTATAGTTTTAAAACCCTGTTATGGTAATCAAGGAAAAGGTGTATTTATAAATATAAAAAGTGAAAAGGAAGCTATAAATGCTTATAATATACTATCAAAAAAATATGATAATATAATGATAGAAAAAAATATAACAGGAAAAGATTTTAGAATATGTGTGATAAATGGAAAGGTAATAGCTGTTTCGGAAAAAATACCTCCCTGTGTTGTAGGAGATGGAGTAAGTACTGTAGTTGAATTAATAAAAAATATAAATAAGGACACAGCGCGAGGAGATGGACATGAGAAGCCTTTGACAACAATAAAAATAGATGAAGAATTAAAATCGTGTGTAAGTAAACACAGCTATAGGCTAGATAGTATATTACCTAAAGGTAAAAAGTTGATAATAAGAGAAAATGGGAATTTATCTACAGGAGGGAAAGCAGTAGATTGCACTGATATAATATGTGAAGATAACATAAGTATTTGTGAAAGGGCAGCAAAGGCTATAGGACTTGATGTGTGTGGTATAGATATATGCTGTGAAGACATAGGTAAACCTATAGACAAAAGTGGAGGTGCTATATTAGAAGTTAATGCAGCACCAGGTATTAGAATGCACCACTATCCTAGCCAAGGTAAGAGCAGAAATGTAGCAAGTGCTATAGTAGATATGATGTTTAATAAATATAAACCAATACCTGTAGTTTCGGTTACAGGAACTAATGGAAAAACTACAACTACGAGACTTATAGCACATATTTTAGGAAAATCTGGATATAATGTTGGAATGACTACTACAGGTGGAATATATGTAAATAATAAGTGTATATGTAAAGGTGATACTACAGGATATTATAGTGCTCAAACTGTTTTGGCAAATAGAGATGTAGAAGCAGCAGTATTAGAAACAGCAAGAGGAGGTATAATAAAAAAGGGTCTTGCTTATGACCTAGCAGATGTAGCAGTTATAACTAATATAACGGAAGATCATCTAGGTATAGATGGAATACATACCATGAAGGATTTAGCTTATGTGAAATCTCTTGTAGGAGAAGCTGTAAAAAAAGATGGGTATGTAGTTTTAAATGCAGATGACTTAGTAAGTATAAGTATAATTAATAGAATAAAAAGTACTATAATTATGTTTTCAAAAAATAAGGATAACCCAATTTTGAGAAAGAACATAAATAGTGGAGGGTATGGAGTATATATTAGAGGTAATATTATGTATGTAGAAAAGACAGAAAAAATAGTACCTATTGCTAAAGTGGAAGATATAAGAATATCATTAGATGGAAAATTAACCTACAATGTAGAAAATGCTATGGCTGCTTGTGCGGCTGCAGTAGGGCTTAATATAGACTATTCTATTATAAGGAAAGGGTTTAAAACTTTTTATGGAGATTTTTCTTTTAACCCAGGTAGGTTTAATATTTATGATTTAAATGGGGTAAAAGTAGTTTTAGATTATGGACACAATATAGAAGGTTATAAAGCTGTTATAAGAGGTGCTAAAAATTTAAAATATAATAGATTAGTTGGAATAATTGGGGTACCAGGTGATAGAACAGATGAGAGTGTTGAAAAAATAGGAAGTATTGCGGGAAAGAACTTCGATTATGTATATATTAAAGAAGATAAAGATAGAAGAGGTAGAGAAATTGGAGCTATAGCAAAAATACTAAAAGTAGGCGTCACGAAGTCAGGCTTTGACATGAACAAAGTAGAAGTTATTTTAGACGAAAAAGAGGCACTAGAAAAAGCAATAGATACTGCAAAACAAGGAGACCTCATAATAATATTCTTTGAAAAAATAGATCCTCTAATGAAGCTGTTAAATCAGAAGCTAAATAGAGAAAAATCAAATTTAAATTCACTAGCTATGATATAGGAAAAAGCTATACTTTTAAATTTTAAAAGTATAGCTTTAATTTTAAAATAGTATTATACTATTTTAAATACCTTAATATTATTAAGTTACTTTGGAGGATTGAAATGTTAGTAAAAGCTTATGCTAAAATAAATCTCTCATTAGACGTGGTGGGAAAAAGAAAAGATGGGTATCATCTTTTGAAAATGATAATGCAGAATATAGACTTATATGATGTTTTAAAAATAGATGAGATCAAAACTGGAATACATATATGCTCTAATAATAGATATATTCCCTGTGACAGGAGAAATTTGGTTTACAGGGCAGCAAAATTGTTTATTGATAAATATAATATAAAGAATGGAATTAGTATAAACATAGGTAAAAATATACCTGTATCAGCTGGACTTGCTGGTGGAAGTTCAGATGCTGCAGCTATACTGAAGACTATGAGAAATATTTATGTTCCTGAAGTAAGTGATAAAGAATTGAGTGAATTAGGCTTAAATATAGGAGCAGATGTTCCTTATTGTATAATAGGAGGTACAGCCTTGTGTGAGGGTATAGGAGACAAGGTTACACCACTCATGCCGTTTAGAAACCATATACTCATATTGATTAAACCGCCTTTTGGAGTGAGCACAGCAGAGGTATATAAAGATTTAGACATAAGCAAAATAAAAAGGCATCCTAATACAGAAATTTTAATAGATGCGGTTAATAAATCAAAATTGGAGATGCTGAGTAAAAATATGAAAAATGTTTTGGAAAATGTAACCTTAAAAAAATATCCTATACTTAGAAAAATAAAGACTGATTTGATAAATTTCGGAGCAGTAGGTTCACTTATGAGTGGGAGCGGTCCAAGCATTTTTGCTTTTTTTGATGATATGCTAAAAGCACAGAAATGTTATGATAATATGAAAGCTAGGTATAGAGAGGTGTTTATTACAAGAACCATTTAAAGGTATATAGAATCTATAATTTGAAAGTTAGATTTATAATTCCAGATATTGTACTGATAATTGATAAAATATAATTAAAAATTGAGAGTTAGGAATTAATAGTTATGGATGATTTTCTTTCGTTAAAATTCCAGAAAATCTAAAATATAGTGTTATTAAAGCTTTGAATTTAAGTTTTTTCAAATCTTATTGGACAAAAATAATTATTCACTATTCAGTATTAATTCTTAACTAAAAAAATCCTGTTTGGTTAGAAAGTATATAACCAAACAGGATTTTTTATATAAATCTTAAAGAAATTAACAAAAACAATTTTATGAATAAATAAGGTTTATTAGGTGAAAAATAACTTAAAATTACTTTATACAAAGTTGACAAAAGGGAAGAGGAAAAAATGTGAGAATAGTTCATCTGTTTGACAAATATTTTTTTATACTTATGGTAATTGAAGGAATCACTTTGACATTCATTGATTCAAAAAAGTTTAAAAGAAATAGATTAATAAAAACTGCTTTTAAATCTAAGATAATTGGCGTAATTTTAATAGTCTTTTCAGTTGTGTTATACGCCTTTTCTATATATTCTTTTTAAGGAAGTGATAAAAGTGAAAGAAGAGGTAAGAAGTAAGATATTACCTAGTGTAGACGAGAATATAAAATATTTAAAAGATCTGTTTAAGGATGATTCAGATGTGGTTTTTAGAGAATTTTATATAGGACCTGTGAAATCTGCAATAGTATACATAGACGGAATGGGAGACAAAATGCTTTTGAATGATCTACTTAGAGGGTTAATGGCTAGAGCAAGATACGTAAAATATGTAGATGATATAAAAGATAGAATGATGAGTGTATCTGATATGAAGGATTTAGACGATTTAAAAAAAGGGGTGGATTTGGTTTTATCAGGAGATACTTTGATGTTTCTTGAGGGAATGAAAAGTTTTTATGTAATTTCTACTAGATTATGGCCTGCGAGAGGGGTAACGGAACCTTCAGGGGAAACTGTTTTAAGAGGTTCAAGAGATGGATTTACAGAAACTATAAGATTCAATACAGCACTTGTTAGAAGAAGAGTAAGGGATACCAGGTTTAAAATTGTTCCCAAACCACTGGGGGTAAGATCTAAAACCGATGTTGTAATAATGTATATAGACGATATAGTAAATGCTAAAGCTCTAAAGGAACTTGAGAAAAGATTAGATAACATTAAAATAGATGCCATTTTAGATAGTGGATATGTAGAACAGCTTATAGAAGACAATAAGTGGTCTCTTTTTCCTCAGATTCAGAGTACTGAAAAACCAGATGTAGTAGCAGCTGCACTCTATGAAGGTAGAATTGCTGTTTTAGTAGATAATTCTCCTTTTGCAATTATAGTTCCAGCTACAATGCCTAACTTATTTCAGTCACCAGATGATTATTATCAAAGGTGGATATATGGATCCACAATTAGAATAATAAGGTTTATGTCTATTATTCTTTCACTTATATTGCCTGCTCTTTATGTTGCTGTTACTTCTTTTCATACGGGAATAATACCTACTAAATTGGCGTATTTTATTGCAGCTTCAAGAGAAGGAGTACCTTTCCCAGCTTTTGTAGAGGCCATAATTATGGAGATAAGTTTGGCACTGCTTTTAGAATCCATAGCCAGATTGCCAAAGGCCATAGGGGCAACTACTGGTATAGTGGGAGGCCTTATTATAGGTCAGGCAGCAGTTCAGGCTGGAATAGTAAGCCCAATAATGATAATAATAGTAGCAATCACAGCTATAACAAGTTTTACTACGCCTAATTATGAGATGACAGCTGCATTTAGGTTGATTAGATTTTTACTCATAATTGCCTCTGCAATTGCTGGACTTTATGGAATTATGATTGGACTTATATTAACATTGATACATTTAGTTAAACTTAAGAGTTTTGGAGTACCATATCTGTCTCCAATGGTAAATGAAAACATTAATGACTTTAAGGATATGTACCTAAGATTGCCTTTTAGCTTTTTTAAAAGAAGGCCACGATATATGAAAACTCAAGACAAAATAAGACAAAGATAAACTTAGAAATCGTTATCCAGGGGCGTAGCAGCCGTTATCCCCCACTTTATGAGAAAAGCAGATATCCCAAATCTTTGATTTGGTGACAGTCGCTTTCACTGTGTGCGATGGGGAGATTACGGATGGTAGCCATTGGATAAATATAGACTTGAAGATTGAAATTTATATGAATTGCGAACTGTGAATTGGTAAGGAGATGGTTATTACATGACACAAAAAAATTTTATAACTGAATTTGGAATGTTCAGTACTATAGTAATAACTATGATAGGTGTAGGAGCATTTTCATATCCGGGAGAAGTGGTAAACTATTTAGGGTCAAATGGATGGATTGGAACAATAGTAGAAGGAATATTAGCTTATTTCTTAATTTACATTGCCTATAAAGTTATAAAATTAAATGGATATAACAAGTTATGCATAATACTACAAAATAGCCTTGGAAAGATATTTGGAGGTATTTTGGCACTTATATTTGTTGCATATAATATATTTTTTATATCCATGGGTATGAGGATATTTATAGAAGTTATAAAAATGTATTTACTGGAAAAAACTCCTTCTGAATTTCTAATAATTGTAATGATATTTACAGGAATCTATCTTATAAGAAATGAACTAGGAGATTTAATAAAGTTTAATGAAGTTTCTTTTTGGATAATGTTCGTATCAATGGGATTAATATTTTTGTTTACTTTAAACAAAACAAACTTTAATAGCAGTATACCTAACTTTATTAATAGTAATGTTTATGATTATTTAAAAGCCTTCAAAAATACAATATATAGTTTTGTTGGCATAGAGATAATATACTTAGTTGCTCCTTTTGCAAAAAATAAAGTAAGTATAAAAAAAATAGCGTTAAAAAGCATTCTGTTTGTAACATTATTTTATGTTGTTACAGTTATACTGTCTCTAGCTATTTTTTCTGAAGAGCAAACTAAAACTTTATTATGGCCTACTATAACAATGATAAAATCTGTGGATATAAGAGGAGCCTTTATAGAGAGATGGGAAGGTATAGCAATGGCTATATGGATTATGTTTTACTTTTGTAATTTTTCTAATGTATATTACCTGTCTTCAGATATAGTAAAAGACGTATTTAGATTAGGCGATATAAGGATTTCCTCAGCTTTAATAGCTCCATTTATATATTTGACAGCTATGTATCCTGAAAATATAGCAGATCTATACCATATAATTAACACAGTAATGCCTGGGGCAGCTGCGTACAGTTTAATATTTCTTCCTTTAATTATATTTTTGTTTAGAAAACCTAAAAGGAACTTAAATGCAAGCAAGTTTATATGCATATTTTTAGCTTGTACTGTGCTAACTGGATGCTGGGATAAAGTTGAGATAGAAAGAACTCAATTAGTATCTGTAATAGGAGTGGATGCAGGAGAGGATATAGGTAAGACTAAAGAATTAAAAAATGTGAAGTCAACAGATCCTCTAACCTCCATAAACCTAAAAAAAATCCATGTAACTTTTGGAATACCAGATTTGAGTAAATTAGAACCCGGTAAAGGAGGTATATCTGGAGACAAATATGTGGATGTAGATGGATATTCAATGGAGGATGCTGTAAATACAGCAATGTCTAAAAGCAGTAGAACTGTGAAGTTTAGTCAAACAAAGTTGCTTGTTTTAGGTAAAAGTTTAATGGAATATCCTGATGTAGTAAAAGAAGTCGTAGATTATTTGCAAAGAGAACCTTCACTAAATAGAAATATGTATATAGTTATATCTAGTGGAAGTTCAGATAAGTATATAAAAATAAAAATGCCCATGGCAAAAAGTACAGAAGGTTATATATTGGGATTAGTTGAAGGAGATGCCAAGGACAATGAAGTTAAAACTGTAACTTTAAATGATTTCTTAGTTAGTATGAGTGAAAATGGAAATAGCATAATACCAAAAATTGAAATGGATAAGGACAAAAAGAATATAAAGATAGCAGGTACTGCAGCTATAAAAAGTTTTAAATATGATGGTGATTTAAATCAAGTTCAGACTTCTAATATAGAATTATTACAAGGCAAATTGAAAAGTGGCAAAAGAATGATATATTTGGAAGGTCATCCTGTAGATATAAGGATAAATGAGAGTAATAGAAGAATAAAAGTCTCCCAAGAAAAAGGAAATTTAGTGTTTAATATAAAACTAAATATTGAAGGTGAGATAAAAAATTATTATACTAACGATAAGGTTTTATCAGTAGGTAAATTGAGTTATATTGAACAAAGCTTTAATAAGGCCATAGCACAGGAATGTAAGGATGCTATAAAAGTTACTCAAAGAGATCTTAAAATTGATCCTATAGGATTTAAGGATTATATAAAAAGATATCATCCGCTTATGTGGAGGCAAGTAAAAGATAAATGGGAGGGTTCTTATAAAGATGCAGTTGTAAATGTAAATGTAGATACTAAAATAAGGAGAATTGGTGTAGTAAAATAATAGCATACAGTGAATATAATTGAAATATATGTAAATAATTATTAATAAAATAATCAATAGTTATTAAAAAGTGGGGATGAGATCATGAAAAAATTTTTATTAGTATTTATTATATGTATTTTAAGTATATTTACTGTATGTTCCTATTTATTTAAAGTAAAAAGTAACAATATGCAGGATGATATGGCATCTAGGATTATAAGATTTCATGTTATAGCAAATAGTGATTCAAAAAATGATCAGGCACTTAAACTAAAAGTAAGAGATAAAATATTGAAATATATACAACCTAAACTAAAGGACTGTAAAAATATAGAGGAATCAAGAAAAGTTTTAAGGGAAAATGATAAGGACGTATTAAAAGTAGCCCGTAGAGTAATAAGTGAGCAGGGTTATAACTATGAAGTTAAAAGTACCTTATCCAGAGTAAATTTCCCTATAAAGACTTATGGAAATATAACTCTTCCTCAGGGAAGGTATGAGGCTTATAGGGTCATTATAGGAAAAGGACGAGGCCAAAACTGGTGGTGTGTTATGTTTCCTCCATTATGTTTCGTAGATATTACAAAAGGACAAGTATCCTACAAAAAGACAGAACAAGAAATGAAAAAGGTTTTGACACCGGAGGAGTACAAGATGGTAAACAACAATGAATTTGATATAAGTGACAAAAATAATATAAAAGTTAGATTCAAAATAATAGAGGTGTTAAATAAGTTGGGAATATAAATCTAGTACAAGTGGGCTGAATATGGTAAGTTCTCAAAATTTGAGAATTTTATACCTTCAATTAGCCCTAACTTGTAATATATGAATAGAAATCTATATTTAACACAAGTTAATTTACAATTCAAATAATTTTAAAGCTGTTTTCAAAAAATATTTTTCTGCAGATTTAAAAAAAGTTTTAGGATTGTTCTTTTCATAAATTTTCTCTTCTGTAAAGGAACTTTTATTTGATTTATTTTGTACAAGCCAATTTATTAAATTAAATATGTCATTCCCAGCATAAGGTTTAGAAAATTTACTGCAATTTTCTACCATGCTTTTTAGTTCATCTTTAGAGTGAAGAAGTTTTTCTATGTTTTCACCACATTTTTCTATGTCAGTTAAATTTACAGCCAAATTATGCCTTAGTAGAAATTGAGCATTTTTTTCTTCTTGACCTGGTATTGGAGAAAATAGACCAAGGGGTATTTTGCATATTAAGGCCTCAGTAATAGTAAGCCCTCCTGGTTTTGTTAAAAGAAGGTCACAAGCCTGCATATACTTATTTACATGGTCAGTAAAACCTATAATTCGAGTTTCCTTTGAAGAAGAATCTTTAATCTTTGAAAGCTCTGCATAAAGTTTTTTATTTTTACCTGTTATGATGATTACCTGGATATTTTCATTTATATTAGTTAACTGTTTATATATATCAACTATTTTTCCAAGCCCCAGACTTCCACCCATAACTAGTATGGTAAATTTGGATTCACATAAATCTAATGATTCTAATGTGTCTTTTCTATCATAATTCATATTAAAATCTGGTTTAACAGGTATTCCTAAGTTATAAATAGTGTCTTTGGATATCCCTTTAAAAATCATTTTGCTTATCATATCTTCGTTAGAAACCACATAAGCGTCAATATAAGGATGAAGCCAAGAACTATGAGAGTAATAATCAGTGATTATGGACATACATGGTATGTTCATATTGTATTTTGACTTTAGCACCGACAGCATTTCTGTAGAGAATGAATGGGTGGCTATTAATATATCAGGTCTAAATTCACGAATAAGTGGAATCAATTTACAAGTCATAGCTTCAATAAGCTTAGAACTTATAGTGTTTGTAATTGTATAATCATCTTCTGAGTAAGTGTATAATTTCCCATATAAATAAGGGGATACTTTTAGAGATTTTAAATAACTTCCAATTACTACTTTGTCTATTATAGGATTTATATATTTAATGGTATCAATAATCTTTACTTCTGATTTTGGAGCTTTTAAGGCTATGTAACTTTTTATAGCTTCTGCAGCGTTACCATGTCCGCCTCCTGCAGAAATTGAAAGAATTAAAACTTTCATTTAATCACCTTCTGGTTAAGTATGTAATTTAATTATATAAAATGTACGGAAAATAATAAACTCATTTAACTAACATTTAAGAAAAAATTAATAATAAGCAATAAATATAGTATTGGCTTTTAAATTTTATATTAAACAAATAATACATAACAATTAGGTAAATGCAAACAATATAAAAAGAGGCAAAATGGAATGGTAGCGATCGGATAAATGGTGAGATTAGTCATAAAAAAGAGGTGGAAATTTATGAAATTTTCTAAAAAAAGGATAATATATACTGCCATAGTAACTTTAATTGTAGTGTTTTCTAGCACATTTGCTGTATTAATGACTCTTGAAAGAAATGATTATAGAAATTATTTGCAGGGTGAGTATGGTAAAAGTATGTATGAATTAATAGATGCAGTTCAAAATATAAGAACTAATTTAACCAAATCGGCTATAGTTGGATCAAGAGAACAACAGATAGTAGTTTTTGACGAAATATTTAGGTATTCTGCTGTAGCTAGTGATAAATTGCATTCACTTCCAGTATCCCAATCTACTATATCAGATACCAGTAAGTTTTTAACTCAGGTAGGAGATTTCTGCTATAGTTTAGGCAAATCATCTACAGAAGGAAAACAGTTAAGCGAAAGAGATTATAATGATATAGAAAAATTAAAAAAGCAATCCAATGTACTGGAAAATCAGTTAGAATTAGTATCTAACAATATAAATCAGGGGAAAGTAAAATGGGGAGAAATAAGAAAAAAGATTACAGGCGTTTTTGCTAAAAGTAACGATATATCAATATCTGAACAATTTAGGGGAATACAAAAACAGGTTCTTCAATATCCTACATTAATTTATGATGGACCGTTTTCAGATAATACACTTCAGATAAACCCTAAAATAAAATTACAAAAAGAAGTTTCTCAAGGTGAGGCAGAAAAAACTGCTAGGCAGGTTATTGGAAAAGATAAGATAGAAAATATGGATGTATCTTCTGTTAATGAAAAATCCAACATAGGTGTATATAGATTTACTGCAGCATTAAAGGGAAGAACTAAAAAAGACAGTAGAGTAGTATGTGAAATAAGTAAAAATGGGGGGAAGGTATACTACTTAATAAATGATAAGAGCATAAATAACAGTTCTATGGACGTTAAAAAGGCTTCTGAAATTGGACTCAAATATTTAGATAATTTAGGTTATAAAAATATGATCATTACGTATTCCTTAAGATATAATAATGTGGCAGTTATAAACTATGTGTATAGTCAAAATGGTATACTTGTTTATCCTGATCAGATTAAACTAAAGATAGCTTTAGATAATGGAGAAATTATAGGTGTGGAAGCAGAAAAGTATTTAATATCCCATGAAGAGAATAGAAAAATAGAAACTCCTAAGTTAACCTATGGGGAAGCTGAGAAGAGAGTTAGCAAGAGACTAAATGTAACAAGTAAGAGGCTCACTATAATTCCTACGGAAACTAATAAGGAAGTACTATGTTATGAGTTTTCTGGAAATTATAAAGGTGATTACTTTAAAGTTTATGTAAATACAAATACGGGATATGAGGAGAGAATAATTCAAATAATTGACACTCCTAATGGTAAACTTGCAGTGTAAATCATTGTTATTTTCTTTTAAATACCTAGTTTAGAGTGATGGAAACCTTACTTATTTGGTGAGGTTTCCAAAGCATGAAAAAGTATTTCAGGATTGGAATAGATTTTAATATTAAAATTAGTCTGATATAATGTATATATTAGTTATTTTAGACTAAAAGGGAGGCGAAACACGTTATAACTTTACTAAAATCCATAGGGTTTGATAAAGTTTTAATAACGAAATTATGAAAAAAAAAGCTATTATATCTGTATCCAGTAAACAAACTGATGGGGAAGAACCTATAGAAGTTGTTACTCCAGGAAATTTTTATAAAAAAGATGATTCCTATTATGCTGTTTATAAAGAAACTGAATTATCTGGAATGGAAGGAACTACTACTACATTGAAGATAAAACAGGATAAGTTTTCTCTTATAAGAATGGGGAGTACTAGTACTAAAATGGATTTTGATGAGAATAAAAAAAATGTGTCCATGTATAAAACACCTTATGGAACTATAGAACTAAGAATAGAAACAAATAGTTTGAATATAAACGTAGACGAACAAGGTGGGGATATAATGATAAATTATAAGATTAGTACTGCAGGACAAGCATTAAAAAATACCAAGCTAAAAGTAAATATAAAAATTAATGAATAAATTTTTGGGTAGTTTTGATTAAAGTATTCACATATGGGAATTAATTAAATATATAGTAATGAAAAGAGAAGGTTGATTCCAATGAAATATTTTAGAAATAAAGAAGAAGTATACACTAAAATAATTAAAATATTATGTGAATACAAGGGACTTAGTAGGAAACACATGTTTAAAATATTAAAAAACGAATCTTGTAGATACTTATTTTTTTTGCTTATTAAAAAATATGAATGCTGTGATATGGAATTATTGAAGAAAGATTTTCCCTCTGTGAACAGTAAAAATGTAAAAAGGAATATAAAAAGAGCAGAAGAAAAATTATTGTTTGATAAAAAAATAAGAGAAATGTATTTTGAAGCAGAAGATATAATAAATAAAGTAAAATAAATATTTATAGAAAAGAATAAAAAAATATGGAATATAAATAGAAAGTGTGATATCATAGTAAATATGTTTTGAACAAAAATACACCATTTTACTATTTATGAAGGTAATTGTTATTATAAAACTAATTAATTAGTTTGTCAATAATTAATTGAAATAGTTTATATTAACCTTTTTATAATGTTATTTATATTTTTAAATAGTTAAATTAAAAATTGTAATACTAAAACTTTATAGGATAAAAAACAGGGGGTGACACTGCTTTTAAAAGCAGAAATTTTATGAATACAAAATATATATTTGTAACCGGAGGAGTAGTATCTTCACTAGGAAAAGGAATAACTGCAGCTTCATTAGGAAGACTTCTAAAGAATAGAGGATTAAAGGTTTCAATTCAAAAATTTGACCCATACATAAATGTAGATCCAGGAACCATGAGTCCATATCAGCATGGTGAGGTTTTTGTTACAGATGATGGAGCAGAGACGGATTTGGATTTAGGTCATTATGAAAGATTTATAGATGAAAATTTAAGTAAAAATAATAATGTTACTACAGGAAAAATATATTGGTCAGTAATATCAAAAGAGAGAAAAGGGGAATACCTTGGAAGTACGGTTCAAGTAATTCCACACATAACAAATGAAATAAAATCAAGAGTATATAGGGTTGCCAAAGAACAAGATGTTGATGTAGTTATAACTGAAATAGGAGGTACTGTAGGAGATATAGAATCCCAGCCTTTTCTAGAAGCCATAAGACAGATAAAATATGATGTTGGAATAGAAAATGTATGTTTTATACATGTTACTTTAGTACCTTATTTACAAAAGTCAGGAGAATTGAAAACAAAACCTACCCAACATTCAGTTAAGGAACTTAGGGGTATAGGAATACAACCAGATATAATAGTATGTCGTTCGGAGGCATCTATATCTAATGATTTAAAGGAAAAAATAGCTTTATTTTGTAATGTAGAGAGAGATTCTGTTATTCAAAACTTAGATGCTGAAAACTTGTATGAAGTTCCATTGATGCTTCATAAAGAGGGATTAGATGAATTAGTATGTAAGAAGTTGAAATTGGAATGCAGTGAAATAGATAATTCCGAATGGATTAAAATGGTAAATGATATTAAGAAATTATCTAAGAATGTAAATATAGCTTTAGTTGGAAAATATGTAGAACTTCATGATGCATATATATCTGTAGTTGAGGCATTAAATCATGGAGGATATGCTAACGATGCTAATGTAAATATAAAGTGGATAAACTCTGAAGATGTAACTAGTAAAAATGTAGGAGAACACCTAAAAGACATGGATGGAGTGTTGATTCCGGGAGGATTTGGTGATAGAGGAATAGAAGGAAAAATATTAGCTGCAGGTTGGGCTAGAAAGAATAAAATTCCTTTTTTCGGAATATGTCTTGGTATGCAGTGTGCTGTAATAGAGTTTGCCAGAAATGTACTTGGATATGATGGAGCTCATAGCTCAGAAATAGATCCAGATACTAAATATCCTGTTATAGATTTAATGCCAGATCAAAAGGATATAGATGAAAAAGGTGGGACTATGAGGCTTGGAATATATCCATGTAAACTTTTAAAGGATAGTAATTGTTTTAAAGCTTATGAAGAAGAAGTTATATATGAGAGACATAGACATAGATATGAATTTAATAATTATTATAGAAAAAATTTATCACAGGCAGGCCTTGTTCTTTCAGGAACGAGTCCTGATTCAAGGTTAGTAGAAATTGTAGAAATAAAAGACCACCCATGGTTTGTAGGCGTACAATTTCATCCAGAACTTAAATCAAGACCTAATAGACCACATCCATTGTTTAGGGATTTCATAAAAGCTTCTTTGGATAATAAAAATTAGTATATTTTTAAATTAAGAAATTGGTATGTGTTAGTGAAAACTGCATATACCAATTTTTGTCGAAAAAATAATATAAATAAAAGTAATATAAGCAACTTTTATGAAGGATTTTAGTAATATTTATAGAAATATTAATGTATATAGTATTAAGATATTTAAAGAAATACCAATTTTATGGGGGGTGAGGTTTATGGTATTTGAAACGAATATAAGTATTGCTATTATAAATCCGGAAGGAAAATATTGTATGAAGGATTTCTCTATATTTGACACTAATAAAATTAATGAAAGTTTCACCTCTTTAAAGGTAAGTTATATAAATAATGGCGTATTATCATTAAAAATAAAATGTGGACTTTGTGGAAGCATTCACTATTATAAATATAATATAAATAAAGTAGTTAAAAAAAATATTATAATTGGAGGATGCGAGTTGTTAGGGTTCCCTATATTTTGTATAGGAAATCGTAAGAGTGTAGAAGAAAAAATATTAAGGTATACTCGGGCTAATAAAAAAATATATGCTATGATATAAATTTTTTATAATTATCAAAAATAATGTAGATTAAAATATAGAAAAAGGGTATAATGTTATGTGTGTATAAGCATTTCTATATGGAATTTTCTTAATTAGTAATGATATTTTCAATTATATTTTAAATGTTTCCCTAAATTTAATTGTAATATAAAATTAGACAATTGTGAGGTGTTACCTTTTGGACGATAAAGATATAGATAGTATGACGGTTTTGCAATTAAAACAAATTGCAAAAACTTTGGAAATAAAAAATATATCAAAATATAAAAAAAGCCAATTGATTGAGGAAATAAAAAAAGTATCTCCTGCCCATATCAAAAAGGGTGGTGTTATACTTAGAGAAAAAATAAGCCCTAAAGATGAAGCTGCAAATAAACATAAAGAATCAGAGCATACTGTAAGGCATAGTGAGAACAAAGCACATGAAGATAGAAATGAAGAACAAAAGACAAATGGAAACGAAAAAAGAGAAAAACTTAAAGAAATGATAAGTGAATCAGATAGTGCAAGGGGAGTACTTGAAATAATAGAAAATAATAATTATGGATTTTTAAGAGGAAAGAACTATTTAACAGGACCTGACGATATATACGTGTCTCCATCTCAGATAAGAAGATTCAATTTAAAAACAGGAGATGAAGTTTGCGGTAAAGTTAGGATCCCTAAAGAAGGGGAAAAATTTAAGGCATTATTGTATGTTGAAAAGGTAAATGGAGAGAATCCAGAAAGAGCAGTGGGAAGAAAACCTTTTGAAACACTCACTCCTGTATATCCTAACGAAAGAATAAAGTTAGAAACCAATAGTGCGGACTTATCTACAAGACTTATGGATATAATCTCACCTATAGGAAAAGGACAAAGAGGAATTATAGTTGCTCCTCCTAAAGCAGGTAAAACTACTCTTCTAAAAAAGATAGCCCAAAGTATTTCAAGAAATCATCCAGAAATAAAATTAATAGTGGTGCTTATAGATGAAAGACCGGAAGAAGTTACTGATATGCAAAGGTCTATAAATGGAGAAGTTATTTATTCAACTTTTGATGAGGAACCAGAACATCATACTAAAGTTGCATATATGGTACTTGAACGTACCAAGAGAATGGTAGAACAAGGACAGGATGTGGTGATATTATTAGATAGTATTACTAGACTTTCTAGAGCATACAATTTGACTATAACTCCTACAGGGAGGACTCTTTCAGGAGGACTAGATCCTGGAGCATTAGTAATGCCTAAAAAGTTCTTTGGTGCGGCTAGAAATATAGAAGAAGGTGGAAGTCTTACTATACTTGCTACTGCACTTATTGAAACTGGAAGCAGAATGGATGACATGATATTTGAAGAATTTAAAGGCACTGGAAATATGGAAATACATTTGGATAGAAAACTTCAAGAAAGAAGAATATTCCCTGCTATAGATGTATACAAGTCTGGAACAAGAAGAGATGATTTACTGTTTAAAAGTCAGTTAGAGAAAGAAGCAGCTTTCAATATAAGAAAAGTTATGTATGATGAAAATAATAATCAAAATGTTACAGAACAATTGATAAATTTACTTTCAAAAACCAGGAACAATTATGAATTTATGAATATTGTAAGCAAGATGAATATGAACAAACTAGGCGAAAAGTAAAAAATTAAAAACCTGTCTTTTAAATAAAAGACAGGTTTTATAATAACAATTTAGAAAAATATGTCTACTCTTCGATTTTTAAATTAAATTTCTTTAAGAATTTATCTACTCTTCCACCAGCATCAATAGCTTTTTGCTTACCAGTGTAGAATGGATGGCACTTAGAACATATTTCCACTTTTAACTCTTTTTGTGTTGAACCAGTTGTAAAAGTGTTTCCACATGCACACTTAACTACCGCATCATGATAGTATTCTGGATGTATGCCGTTTTTCATATTAGTCACCTCTTTCAAATTTAAATAACAAAACTCTAATTATAACTTCTGTATTATAACATAGGCATATGGGTAAGTCAATAAAGCCTGATTTGTTACAATATAGAATGTGATTTAATGTATAGCTTATGTTAAAATGTATTTATTCCACTTAATACGAGGTGATACAATGTCAAGAAAAACATCAGTTGGAGGCCAGGCTGTGATAGAAGGTGTTATGATGAGGGGAAGCCATGGTATGGCTACTGCTGTTAGAAAACCAGATGGCGAGATTGTTGTAAATAGAGAGGACAGTATATCTTATACCAAAAGAAATAGCTTTTTAGGACTGCCAGTGATAAGGGGATTTGTATCTTTGATAGAAGCTATGGTAATTGGGATAAGTACACTTAATTATTCTGCATCATTTTTTGATGATGAAGAGGAACCTACTAAGTTTGATAGGTGTTTTAGAAGTATATTTAAGGAAAAAAGTGATAATGTACTTATGGGAGTTACTATTTTTATATCGCTTGGAATAGCTGTACTCTTGTTTTTTATATTTCCTACTTTTGCGGCAAATATATTTAAAAAGTTTGGAGTGCATGGAAGTGTACAACTCAATATGATTGAAGGCATAATTAGAGTAATTATATTTTTAGGTTATATATTCCTAATAGGTAATATGTCGGATATAAGCAGAGTATTTCAGTACCATGGTGCAGAACACAAGACCATTTTCTGTTATGAAAATGAAGAGGAGCTTACACCTGAGAAGGCTAAAAAATTTAAAAGGCTTCATCCAAGGTGCGGCACAAATTTTTTGTTTTTAGTTATGATAGTCAGTATAATACTTTTTTCTTTAACTGGCTGGGGTAATATTTTGCAAAGAATTTTATACAGAGTAATTCTACTGCCGCTGGTTTCTGGGGTCACCTATGAAATTATAAGGTGGATGGGTAGAAGCAATAGTTGTTTTTCAAAGGTGCTTGCCTATCCTGGACTTATGCTGCAAAAACTTACTACAAGAGAACCGGATTATAGCCAACTGGAAGTGGCAATTATAGCTCTAAAGTATGCGGAGGGAATTGAAAAAGAAATAGAAGAAAGTAGATATAGTGAAAGCGGAGAGATAAAGAGAGTTATGGAATTGGATAAGGATGGGAACGAAATCGTAAAAAACGAACACGATGCAGATTGTGAAGAAAACTTAATGAAAGCAGAGAATTCTTATGAAAAGTAGAGGAAGTAGTATAAGAGAGCTTTTAACAAAAGGGTATGAAGTTTTAAAAAATAGAGAAATAGAAAGCTATGCTTTGGATGCACAACTCCTTTTGGGAAAAGTACTAAACAAGGACAGATTATTTATGCTTATAAATGGTGATTATGAGGTCGCAGAAAAGGAAACTGAAGAATACTATAAGTACTTAAAATTAAGAGAGAATAAAATGCCTGTAAAATATATATTAGGACATTGTGAATTTATGAGCATTGATTTTATAGTGAAACCTGGGGTACTAATCCCTAGGCCTGATACTGAGACTTTAGTGGAGCAAGCGTTGATTCAAGTAGAGCGTAATAATTTTCATAATATATGTGATGTATGTTGTGGAACAGGGATTATTGGAATATCTATTGCTAAACTTATAGAAGATATAAATGTAAAATGCTGTGATATATCCTCTACAGCTTGTGAAGTTACGGCAGAAAATATAAGAAGACTTTCTTTAGAGGAAAAGGTTCAGGTAGTTAAGAGTAATTTAATGGAATATTATATTCAAAACGAGGTAAAATTTCATATGATTGTATCTAATCCGCCATATATAAAAGAAAGTAGTATACCTATTTTAATGGAAGATGTGAAAAACTATGAGCCTAGGGAAGCACTTTCTGGAGGCAAAGATGGATTAGAATTTTATAGAGAAATAACTAAAGAAAGTTTGAAGGTTTTAGAAAGCAGTGGAATTATTATGTTTGAAATAGGTTATGACCAAAGAAAGTCAGTTTCAGACATATTAGCACAAAACGGATTTAAAAATATAATGTGTATAAAAGATTTAGCAGGGAAAGATAGGGTGATTAAAGGAGTGTTATAAATAAAAATGTTATGATATAATAATATATTGTGAAAATATTTATACGGAGTGATAAAAATTATGTTAGAAAGACTTAATTTTATAGAAAATAAGTATGAGGAGTTATCTATTAAGATAAGTGATCCGCAAGTTATGGCAGACCAAAAAGAGTGGCAAAAGTTATGCAAAGAAAATGCAGAGTTAGAGGAGATAGTCACAAAATACAGAGAATATAAAAAAGCTCAGCAGGAGCTGGAAGACAACAAAGAAATGCTTAAGGAAGAAACAGATAGGGAAATGAAGGAAATGGAACAAGAAGAAATAAAAAGGCTTACAGAAGTTATAGAAGAAAGTGAAAATGATCTAAGAGTCCTCCTTCTTCCTAAAGACCCAAATGATGATAAAAATGTATTTGTGGAAATTAGAGCAGGAGCAGGAGGAGAAGAAGCGGCTTTATTTGCTGCAAATCTCACTAGAATGTATACAAGATATGCAGAACGACAGGCATGGAATATAGAGACTATGAGTATAAATGCCACAGATATAGGTGGATTTAAAGAAATTGTATTCATGGTAAAGGGAAAGGGAGCCTATAGCAGATTAAAGTATGAAAGTGGGACTCATAGAGTACAGAGAGTGCCAGATACTGAGTCAAGTGGAAGAATTCATACTTCAACGGCTACAGTAGCAGTACTTCCCGAAGTTGATGATGTAGATGTAGTTATAAATCCAAATGATATAAGAATAGATGTATTTAGAGCGTCAGGCCATGGTGGACAATGTGTAAATACTACTGACTCGGCAGTTAGAATTACCCATTTACCTACAGGGCTTGTAGTATCCTGTCAGGACGAAAAGTCCCAACTTAAAAATAAGGAAAAAGGCATGAAAGTTTTGAAATCCAGACTTTACGAAAGAGCAGAGAAAGAAAGAAGTGCCAGCATAGCTGAGGATAGAAAAAGTCAGGTTGGAACAGGAGATAGAAGTGAAAGAATAAGGACTTATAACTATCCACAGGGTAGAGTTACAGATCATAGAATAGGATTAACTTTATATAAATTAGATTCATTTTTAGATGGAAATATAGATGAAGTAATAGACGCACTTATAACTGCAGATCAGGCAGAAAAAATGAAAGAAATGGGAAACGATTAATAGTAAGTGCAATGAAAATGGGAGAGGAGTTGAAAAACCGTTAAGTGCTATCTAACGGGGAAGTATGAACATAGATAAAGCCATTAGAAAGCAAAAAAAATCTTACAAGATATTTATGCTGTCTATGTGCTTTATTTTTTGTGTAATGCCTACAGCTCTTATTTTAGCCAGAAAATTTAATATATTTTACATAATTTACTTAATAGTTCTAGAAATGCTTATTTTTCTAGCTATTGTTATTAGAATTAATAATGAATTTTTAAAATTTATTTATGATGGATATAAGTTAAAATTAAAAATGGGTATTAGAAGGACTAAATTAAGTATAATATGTGATAAAATTGTTTTGGTACATGTAGAAAATTATATTTCAAAGTACAGAGACAACCCTAATTTTAGAATAATCATTTTATCAACTTCCAAGTTTAGAAGTGACAGGATGATATTGGTACATAAAGAATTTTTGAAAAGACATTCTTATGTAGCACATCAGTACAATAAAATGAAAATTTTGCATCCTGAAAATACCTTTTACTATACTATAATAAAAAGAGGGGAATTGAACAAATATCCTCTTTTGGACACTATTTATAAGAGTTGTGTTTATGCCCACTTTACTGAGGAAACCATTGAAAAAATAAAATATTATAGAGAAAACTCAGAAAATTACATTGACAATAAGAAAAAATAAAATGTATTCATATATTAAAGAGTCTTAAAATAAACATGATATATAAATAATAATATAAGGTGATTTTTTTGAATGCAAATATAACTTGTATAGTTATAATAGGAAGCATAGTGTCACTTGTAGGAACAATGATAGGAGCTTCACTTGGCGTAATAGTGAGAGAGCCCTCTAATAAGCTGCTAGGTACTATAATAGGATTTGCAGGTGGAATTATGCTGTCCGTAGTAGTATTTGACTTAATTCCTGAATCTATGAATAAATGGAATTTTGTTTTTACTATAATATTTGTAGTTTTAGGAGCTGGTATTATTGCCATAATTGATTCTAAGGTAGACATAGGCAGTACTAACAAACATCTAAAAATTGCATTTATGGCTTCTTTGGGACTTATGATTCACAATTTTCCAGAAGGCATAATAATGGGATGTGGGTTTGCGGCAGGAGGAACTCTTGGAATAAAGATGAGTCTCATAATTGCAATTCATGATATACCAGAGGGAATTGCTGTGTCAGCACCACTTATGGCATCTAAGGTAAAAATTTCAAGGATACTTTTATATGCTTTCATTACAGCTTTTCCTACTGCTATAGGTACTTTTGTAGGTGTTTACATAGCTAATATTTCTAAAAATGTATTGGGAGCATGTTTATCTGCTGCATCTGGAATAATGCTGTATGTGGTATGCGGCGAGATGATACCAGAATCCTCAAAACTATGGGATGGTATTACGAGTACACTTGGAACTTTATGTGGAATTGTTTTAGGACTTGTTTTAGTACAGGTGTTTTAGATTTGTATAATTTAAAATATGAATTATTGTTTTTAGGTATTTGAAAGAAAATAGCAGGTCAAAGATGTGACGGATATTTTTTGAAAATGTCTTAATGTAAAGGTGGAATGTTAGATGAACACAAAAGTGAAAATCGTAGATAAAGAAAACTTAGATAGGGGTATTGTTGAAGAAGCAGGAAAAGTCATAAAAGATGGTGGAATTGTGGCTTTCCCTACTGAAACTGTATATGGTCTTGGAGCAAATGCCCTAAATCCTGCTGCAGTAAAGAAAATATTTGAAGCTAAGGGAAGACCACAGGATAATCCTTTGATTGTACATATATCTGATATGGAAGATATAAAAGAGCTGGTACTTGATGTCCCTGAAATAGCTGAGAAACTTATGAAGAAATTTTGGCCAGGTCCCATGACTATAATTCTTCCTAAATCACAAGTTATACCGGATATCACCAGCGCATCTCTTCCAAGTATAGGAATTAGAATGCCATCTAATATAATAGCCAGAGAGCTAATAAGAGCATCAAAAGTTCCAATTGCTGCACCTTCTGCAAATATATCTGGAAGACCTAGTCCTACGGATGTAGAAAGATGTATAGAAGATTTAAATGGAAAAGTTGATTTCATATTAGGCGGGGATATGTGTGAAGTTGGAGTAGAATCAACAATAATAGATTGTACTGTAACTCCTGCTTGTGTGCTTAGACCAGGAGGAATAACTCTAGAGGCATTAAAAGAGATAGATGATAGTATATATATTGATCCTGCAGTAATGAGAAAGCCGGATAAAAATTTAAGACCTAAAGCTCCAGGGATGAAGTATAGGCACTATGCTCCAAAGGCACCCCTAAAAATAGTTAAGGGAGATTTAAAAAAAACTATTGAAAAAATTAATGAAATGGTGCAAAATTATATAGGTGAAAATAAAGTAGTAGGTATACTTGCCACAGATGAAACAAAAGATTTTTATAAAAAGGGGTTAGTAATATCACTGGGAAGTAGAAATAATATGATTAGTGTATCTAAAAATTTATTTGAGACATTAAGAAGTTTTGACGACAAAAATGTAGATATTATAATAGCTGAAGCTTTTGATGAAAATGGAATAGGGACAGCTGTGATGAATAGATTAAATAAATCTGCTGGGTTTGATATTATAATGGTGTAATTTTTAAAATGTGAAAGTTTAAATGCAGAATTTTTAGGAGGCTTTTTAATCTATGAAAAATATATTATTTGTTTGTACAGGTAATACCTGTAGAAGTTGTATGGCAGAGGCAATATTTAATTATTTGTGTGATATAGAATATATAAAAGCTATTTCAGCAGGAGTTGCAGTAGTAGAGGACAGCGTAACTTCTAAAAATTCTGCAGCGGTAGTCAAACAAAATATTAACTTGGATATAAGCAGCAGGAAAGCCGTTCAGATAAATGAAAATATGATAAGAAAATCAATGCTTGTTTTAACTATGACAGGTTGTATAAGAGATATCATAAAAAAGAATTTCCCTGAATTTAAGAATAGGGTATATATTTTAAATGAATTTGTTTCTTTAGAGCAGGATATAACAGATCCTTTTGGAAAAGATATAGAAGAATACAGATATACTTATAAACAATTAAAAAATGGTATTTTATTATTAATTAACAAATTAAAGGAAGATAGAGACATTAATTAAATGTTAGTATCTTCTTTTTTTGCGGAATTGCCTTTGAAAAATTAATTTAACCTAATAATATATGCTTTAAATAAAATAATATAACTTTGGAGGTATTTTTTATGAAAATTGCTTTAGGTAGTGACCATGCTGGATTCCCTTTAAAAAAAGAAGTGATGGAGCACTTACAGGATAAGAATATAGAATTCAAAGATTTTGGAACTTTTTCAGAATCCTCCTGTGATTATCCTGATTATGCATTAAAAGTTGGGGAACAGGTTGCAAGCAAGAATTATGATTTTGGGATACTTATATGTGGAACAGGTATTGGTATAAGTATAGCTGCAAACAAGATACCTGGTGTAAGGGCAGCACTTTGCAGTGATACTTTCAGTGCCCATGCGTGTAGAGAACATAATAATGCTAATATATTAACTATGGGACAGAGAGTTGTGGGAGCAGGACTTGCTATTGATATAGTTGATACTTTTCTATCTGCTAAATTTCAAGGAGACAGGCATCAAAGAAGGATAGATAAAATTACAGAAATAGAGAAAAAATATAGTAAATAAGTGAATATTATATAATTAAAATTGATATAAGGCATTTTCTTTCAAATGCGTTATGAAATGAAAAATAGGAGGAATACTTATGAGTAAAGTAACACAAATAACACATCCACTTATATTGCATAAATTAGCTTTAATAAGGGATAAGCATACAGGATCTAAGGATTTTAGAGAACTTGTAGAAGAGGTAGCCATGCTTATGGCATATGAAGTTACCAGAAATCTTCAAACAGAGGATGTAGAAATAGAGACACCTATATGTAAAACAACTTGTAAAATGCTTTCAGGTAAAAAAGTTGCTATAATACCTATACTAAGAGCAGGCCTTGGAATGGTAGGAGGAATGATAAAACTTATTCCTGCAGCAAAAGTAGGACATATAGGGTTATATAGAGATGAAGCTACATTAAAGCCAGTAGAATATTTCTGCAAGTTACCACAGGATATAGGAGAAAGAGAAGTAATTGTTACAGATCCAATGCTTGCTACAGGAGGATCTGCATCCGATGCAATAACTATATTGAAGAAAAAAGGTGCTAAGAACATAAGACTTATGTGTTTAATAGCTGCACCAGGAGGAATAAAAACAGTAACAGAAATTCATCCAGATGTAGATGTATACATAGCATCAATTGATGAAAAATTAAATGAAAATGGATATATAGTACCAGGACTTGGAGATGCTGGAGACAGGTTATACGGAACAAAATAATACCACTAAGAGTAGGAGTGAGTTCACTTATAATTTAAGTGAACTCTTTACTTTAGAATTAAAACCTTTGTCAATTGTTTTAAAACTTTGATTAATAGTTTATAATATAGGTTGTAATAATTATATATCAAGGAGATACTTATTATGAGAAAAGATTGGGATAATTATTTTATAGACATCGCATTTAAAGTTGCAGAAAGAAGCACATGTCCTAGGCTGCATGTAGGGGCAGTCCTTGTTAAAAATAGAAGGATAAAGGGAACTGGATATAATGGAAGCCCCAGGGGATTAGAGCATTGCGAGGATGTAGGGTGTTACATGAAGAATAATCATTGTGTAAGAACAATTCATGCAGAAGTAAACTGTCTACTAGAGGTAGCTCCTGATGATAGAGAAAGCTCAACATTATATGTTACCCATATGCCTTGTCCCGAATGTCAAAAATTAATAATTACCTGTGGAATTAAAAGAGTTGTATATTGTGAGGAGTATACTCCAGAAATTAATTGGTTTGAAAAAGCATCGGGAATTGAATTGATATGCATAAAAAGATGAGAATAACAGAATATGTAGAAAACATAAGATGTGATTAAGGAAGGTTATTATGAATAATTTGTATTTATTTGCAATAGTTTCAATAATATTTTCAGTTATACTTACACCCTTCGTTAAAAAGCTCGCCATTAAACTAGATATTATGGATGTGCCTAAGGATAATAGAAGAATACATAATAAGCCTATACCACTTATAGGTGGATTGGCCATATACTTTTCGTTTATAATTACTCTATTTTTGAAAACGGGTAAACTTACAGAATCTGAAACGGGACTTATACTAGGAGCTACTATTATAGTAATAGGAGGGCTTTTAGATGATAAATTTGATATAAAGCCTTGGTGCAAACTATTGTTTCAATTAGCAGCAGCATGGGTTTTGATAATTTATGGAATAAAAATAGAAATAATTACAAATCCATTTGATGGAGCATACCAGTTTATAAATATAGGAGTAATGTCCATTCCTTTAACTATAATATGGGTAATTGGAATTACTAATGCACTCAATTTAATTGATGGTTTAGATGGGTTGGCGGCAGGTATTGCATTTATATCTTCTATAACTATTTTTATTATAGCATTGTTGAATAATAGATATGAGGCAGCGGTGCTTACCAGTATATTATCTGGAGCTATACTTGGATTTTTACCTTACAATTTTAATCCAGCCTCTATATTTATGGGAGATACTGGTGCACAGTTGCTTGGCTTTTTACTTGCAGCTATATCTATGGAGGGTGCAATAAAATCTGCTGCAGCTTTTTCTGTAGCTGTACCTATTTTGGCACTTGGAATACCAATATATGATACTTTATTTGCAATGATAAGAAGAAAAATAAATGGAAAACCTATTATGCAAGCAGATAGAGGCCATTTGCATCATAGACTTCTTGATATGGGGCTTACACAAAAACAGGTTGTTATGATAATGTATAGTATAAGTGCAGTGTTAGGGAGTATTTCTATAATAGCCATGGAGATAAATACACAAAGATCATACTTTCTTCTAATAATAGTTATGGTTATTTTGGTTCTTATGGCTTGGAAGGCTGGATTTTTTAAACATAGAGAGTAAAAAGGAGGTTTTTAATATGAACAAAATTAAATGTGTTACTATATTTGGTACAAGACCAGAAGCAATAAAAATGGCTCCTTTAGTTAAGGAACTTGAGAAGAGAAAAGAAATAGATAATAAAATATGTGTTACTGCTCAACATAGGGAGATGCTTGATCAGGTTTTGCAGCTTTTTAATATTGTTCCCGATTTTGATTTAAATATAATGAAAACTAAACAGACATTGACAGGTATAACTAATAGGGTACTTCAAGGACTTGAGGAAATATTTGAAGATGAAAAACCTGATTTAGTACTTGTTCATGGAGATACGACTACTACTTTTGCAGGAGCATTAGCTGCTTTCTATAAAAAAATAAAGGTTGGACATGTGGAAGCAGGGCTTAGGACATATGATAAATATTTTCCATTTCCAGAAGAAATGAATAGAAAGCTTACAGGTGCTATAGCTGACCTTCATTTTGCACCAACCGTTGGCTCAAAGTCCAATTTATTAAAAGAAGGTGTGTCTGAAAATCAAATATTTGTAACTGGAAATACAGTAATTGATGCTATGAGGTTTACAGTAGAGGAAGATTATAAATTTAGTAATGATGAATTAAATACCATAGATTATGATAATAAAAAAGTTATAATGGTGACTGCTCATAGGCGAGAAAATTGGGGAAAAGGTATCGAGAATATTTGTAATGCATTAAAAAGAATTATAGATGAAAATAAAGATACAGAAATTGTTTATCTAGTACACTTGAATCCTGTAGTAAGGGATATGGTATATAAGATACTTGGAAATGTTTCTAGAGTTCATTTGTTGTCTCCACTAGATACTAAGGAAACACACAATTTAATGAATAAATGTTTTATGGTTATGACTGATTCTGGCGGACTTCAGGAGGAAGCACCCCATCTTGGAAAGCCTGTATTGGTGCTTAGAAATGTGACTGAAAGACCAGAGGCTGTAGAGGCAGGTACAGTAAGACTTGTGGGAACAGATGAAGAAAAAATAGTAAAGTTAGCTAATGAGCTTATAAGAAATTCTAAGGAATATGATGTGATGAGTAAAGCTATAAATCCTTACGGAGATGGTAATGCAGCTTATAGAATAACAGAGGCTATTTTACAATATTTTAATTTAGCAAAAGGTACATATAGTGAATTTAAATCAAATTAGAAAGTTACAATTTTGAATTTTGCCTAAAAACTTTATCCTTTTTAAAGGAAATTATTACACATTTTATCATAATTATACGGACAATATAATAATATATGATTAAAAATTAGTATATTTTTCTCATTTTAATTATTTGTACTATAATATTACATTGAGTGTATTGTATATTTAAAAAATATTTGGTACAATTAGTTAGTTAAATAAATTTTAAATTGTAAATTATCAGAATCCTTATTAAGGAAATACATAGATTTAGCGAGAAATCATAAAAAGATGTAATATAAACAGGCTAAAGTTGAGCAAAAATTGAGCAAAAATTGACCAATTAAGACTTTTTGGCTGTATCTTTTTATTTATTTAAGGTATATAATTTTAGTTATATCGGGGGAACTTGATGGATAAACATATTCTGAACATGGTAAAGAAAGTATCCGTAATTAATTTATTATTTGGCATGATTTTGGCCTGTTTAGCACAGCTTTTTTTTAAGAGCTATGGATTATTTATATTATTAGGTGTTTCCATAGCAATATTTAATTTTTTTATAAATACCATTGTAGGTGCCCTCATATCAGAAAGATTTAGAAATTCATCAGCATCTTTGTATATAATAAGTTTTATTATACGAGTTGCAATGGCAGCAGGAATAGGATATTGGGTATTTGTATGTAGTAAATACAATGTAGTTGCTTATTTAATTGGCTATACATCCCATTTATTAGGGATATATATATATTCACTTATTGAAAATAATTAACAATAAATTTAGGAAAGGATGTGATGAAGTGGAGGCTTTTTCACCATTGTTTTTAATACATCTGGGAGCATTTCAAATTCCAATAACTTCTAGTGTTATTGTACAATGGGCCATTATTATAATTTTAGCTATATTGGCAAAATTTTTTACATCTAGTATGAAGAAAATACCGGATAAAAAACAAAGTGTTATTGAAATTATTGTTGAAGCAGTAAGAAATTTAGTTACTGAAAACATGGGAAAAGAGTATGTATCATTTATACCATATGTAGGAACACTTGCCATATACATTTTAGTAATGAACATTGCTCCAGTGATGATAGGAGTAAGGGCACCAACGGAAGATCTAAGTGTTGCAGTTGGATTGGCATTAATAACTTTTGTATTAGTCCAATTTAATTCAATTAAGAAAAATGGTTTAGGACGCTATTTTGGTGCATATACTAAGCCAGTAGTACCGTTATTGCCAATTAACATTATTGAAAGGATAGTTCTCCCAGTTTCGCTAAGTCTGCGACTTTTTGGTAATGTGACAGCAGGAGCTGTAATTATCAGTATGGTATATAAAGGATTAGGTAATATGGCATGGTTTTCTCAATTGTTAATACCAATTCCTTTACACGCTTTCTTTGATTTATTTGATGGTTCAATCCAAATGATAGTATTTGTTATGTTAACAATAATGAATATAAAAGTTATAGCTGAAGACTAATAATAGTTACTTTTTAATATTTATTTAAGGAGGTTTTTTATTATGAATTTAGATGCACAATCATTTATAAAAGGTATGGCAGCAATAGGTGCAGGCTTAGCCGCTATAGGATGTTTAGGAGGAGGTATTGGAGTTGGTACTGCTGCAGGTAAGGCAGTTGAAGGAGTATCAAGACAGCCAGAAGCAAGTGGTAAAATACTAAGTACATTCTTTGTAAGTGCAGCTTTATCAGAGGTAACAGCTATTTACTCTCTATTAATAGCTCTTATTTTAGTATTTAAAGTTTGATCTAATGTATACCTCACTAATTTACATATACATTTAGAGGGGAGGATTGGAATTTAATATGCAAATTGATTGGACTACAGTCGTTATAACGATAATAAATTTTATCATATTGTATTTCATTCTGAAGCATTTCTTTTTTAAACCTGTCAATAATACTATTACAAGTAGGCAGCAAGAAATTGACAATAAAATAAGAACTGCTGATGAAAATGAAAAGAAGTCTAAACAGTTAGTAACTCAACATCAAGAGTTGTTAAAGAATTCAAAACAAGAAGGAAAAGCTATTGTTGAAGACTATAAAAATAAAGCTGATAAAGTTTCCGAGAACATAGTAAATGATGCCCAGAAAGAAGCTCAACTAATATTAAATAGGGCAAAAGTTGAAGCTGAAAGAGAAAGAGAAAAAGCAAAAGACGATATAAAAAATCAAGTGGTAGATTTAGCACTTTTAGTATCATCAAAAGCTTTAGAGGGATCTATTAATGAGCAGCAGCATAGGAAACTTATTGAGGACTTTATAGCTAAGGTAGGTATTTAACTATGCATGAGTATTTAGATAGAAGATATGCCCTTGCACTCTATAAAATTGGAGAAGAAAAAGGAAAAGTTAAAGAATACCTAGAAGAATTAAGGCAGGTTGTAGCCGCTATAAAAGGTAATTCTAAATTTTTGGAAATTATGGAACATCCAGAAGTAAGTACATCAGAGAAGAAAAAGATGTTTACTAAAATCTTTAAAGATAAGGTGAATGAAGACATACTTTCATTCTTATTAGTTCTTATAGAGAAAGATAGAATTAATGAAATTGATGGAAAACTTAGAGAAATGGAAAATATATATCTTGAGAGTAATAATACTGTTAAGGCAAAAGTAAAAACAGTTGTTGCTTTGAATGATGATGAGAGAAACGCTTTAATTGAAAAGCTAGAAAAGAAATTTAATAAGAAAGTTTTGATTGAAGAAGAAATAGATCCTAGTATAATAGGTGGGGTTTATGTTGAGGTAAATAATGAAGTTATTGATGGTAGTATAAGGTCAAAGCTTTCTGAAATGAAAAAAATAATGCTTAAGGGAGAACAGAGGTGAGCCTATGAACATAAAACCTGAAGAAATAACTTCAATTATAAAAGATGAAATACAGAAATATGAAAAAAAAATAGAAACAGTTGATTCAGGTACAATAATTCAAATCGGTGATGGTATTGCTATAGTTTATGGCCTTAATCAATGTATGGCAAATGAACTCTTAGAGTTTCCAAATGATGTTTATGGTATGGCTTTAAACCTTGAACAGGATAATGTAGGTTGTGTTCTTTTGGGTTCCCAGAAGGGAATAAAAGAAGGAGATACAGTTAAAAGAACAGGTAGAGTTGTAGAAGTACCAGTAGGTGAAGCTATTATTGGAAGAGTTGTAAATTCACTTGGACAGCCTATTGATGGAAAAGGTTCTATAAAGACATCAGAAACTAGGCCTGTAGATCTTGTAGCTCCAGGAGTTATAACAAGACAGTCAGTTAAACAACCACTGCAAACCGGGTTAAAGGCTATAGATTCAATGATACCAATTGGAAAAGGACAAAGGGAATTAATAATAGGAGACAGGCAAACAGGTAAGACTGCAATTGCCATGGATACTATAATAAATCAAAAAGGAAAAGATGTGATATGCATATATGTAGCTATAGGTCAGAAACAGTCTACCGTAGCTCATATAGTAAATGACTTGACAGAAGCAGGTGCTATGGACTATAGCATAATAGTATCTGCATCAGCATCTGAGTCAGCACCACTTCAGTATATTGCTCCTTATGCAGGATGTTCCATGGGTGAATATTTTATGAATAAGGGAAAAGATGTACTTATAGTGTATGATGACTTATCTAAGCATGCGGTTGCTTATAGAGAAATGTCATTATTACTCCGTAGACCACCAGGAAGAGAAGCATATCCTGGAGATGTATTCTATTTGCATTCAAGATTACTTGAAAGAGCAGCAAAACTTTCTGATAAGTTAGGTGGAGGCTCACTTACAGCACTCCCTATAATAGAAACTATGGCAGGAGATGTTACTGCATATATACCAACAAATGTTATTTCTATAACAGATGGTCAGATATTCCTTGAATCAGAACTTTTCTATGCAGGACAAAGACCAGCTATAAATGCAGGTATATCCGTATCCAGAGTTGGTGGCAATGCACAAATTAAAGCAATGAAGCAGGTAGCAGGTACCCTTAGATTGGATTTAGCACAATATAGAGAACTTGCATCGTTTGCTCAATTTGGCTCAGACCTTGATAAAGAGTCTATGAGAAGGCTTGAAAAAGGTAAGAGGTTAACAGAAATATTAAAACAACCTCAATACAAACCAATGCCTGTAGAAAATCAGGTAATGATACTGTTTGCAGCTGGTAGAGAGTATATAATGGATGTACCGGTTGAAAAAGTTGTAGAATTTGAAGGAGAATTCCTTGATTATATGAGTACTCATCATAAGGAAATAGGTGATGAAATAAGAGATAAAAAAATTATATCCGATGAATTAAGTGATAAACTTGGAAATGCTATAGAGGAATTCAAAAAAATATTTTTAGCAGAGGTATAGTTTCTTCTGCGGGAGGTGAAATATGGCAGGGGCAGGACTTGTTACAATAAAAAGAAGAATTAGATCAATAACCAGTACTCAAAAAATAACAAATGCCATGGGACTCATTGCCACCTCTAAACTTAGAAAAGTTAGAAAAAAGCTTGAGGCAAATAATAAGTATTGTGAACTATTTAGTTCACTTATGAATGAATTTGTTTTAGGAGCAGAGGGAAGAAACATTTATATACATGGTAATAAAAGCAATAAGAAACTCTACATAGCTTTAAATTCAGATACAGGATTATGCGGAGGCTTTAATGGCAGTGTAGTAAATGAAGCAGATGCTGCAATGTCAAAAGATAAAGAAAATTGCCTTTTGATATCTGTGGGACAAAAAGGAGGAACATATTTTAAAAGGCTTAAGTATAGTACAGAAGCAGAATACGTAGATATTTCAGATGTTCCTACTATAAATGAAGCAGATACCATAGTATATAAGGCTCTAGACCTTTATAGAAGTGGCGAGGTTGGAGAAGTTAATATAGTATATACTAAGTTTATTTCAACAGTTAGACAAAGAGTAGTTGTTGAAAAATTACTTCCATTGGAAGCTGAGAAAAAAGAAAAAGCAAATTATCTTGTTAAATTTGAACCATCAATAGATGAAATGATGGATGAAGTGGTACTTTTACATTTAAAGCAAAAAGTACTTAACTGTATGATAAATTCAAAAGTAAGTGAACAGGCTTCCAGAATGACAGCAATGGATGGGGCGACTAAAAACGCAAATGATTTACTGGATAAATTGAATCTTAAATACAATAGAGAGAGACAATCTGCTATTACACAGGAAATAACTGAAATAGTTGGAGGAGCAGAAGCTCTTAAGTAAGGAGGGACATTGATGCCAAATATAGGCAAAGTTGTTCAGGTTATAGGACCTGTAGTAGATATAAAGTTTGATACAGAAAACCTTCCTAATATATATAATGCCATAGATATAAAATCAGGTGATAAAAAAATTATTACAGAAGTTGCACAACATTTGGGCGATGATGTAGTAAGAACTATATCCATGGAGAGTACAGATGGATTAGTGAGAGGTATGGATGCAGTAGATACAGGAGCTCCTATATCTGTACCTGTAGGTGAGCCAGTTTTAGGAAGACTTTTTAATATGCTAGGACAGCCAATTGATGAAAATGGAGAAGTAAAGGCAGAACAATACTATCCTATTCATAGACCGGCGCCAAGTTTTGAAGATCAATCTGTTAAGCCTGAAATGTTTGAAACTGGTATTAAAGTTATAGATCTTCTTGCACCATACCAAAGAGGCGGAAAGATAGGACTGTTTGGTGGAGCTGGTGTTGGTAAAACGGTTCTTATACAGGAACTTATAAACAATATAGCAAAGGAACACGGTGGATTATCAGTATTTACGGGTGTTGGAGAAAGAACAAGAGAAGGAAATGACCTGTATTATGAAATGCAGGAATCAGGAGTTATAAAGAAAACTGCTTTGGTATTTGGTCAGATGAATGAGCCACCTGGAGCAAGAATGAGAGTTGCACTTACAGGACTTACTATGGCAGAATATTTTAGAGATAAAGGTCAGGATGTACTTTTATTTATAGATAATATATTCAGATTTACTCAGGCAGGGTCTGAAGTTTCAGCGTTACTTGGTAGAATACCTAGTGCCGTTGGTTACCAGCCAACTCTTGCAACTGAAATGGGTGCTCTTCAAGAAAGAATAACATCCACAAAGCAGGGGTCTATTACATCTGTTCAGGCAGTATATGTTCCAGCAGATGACTTGACTGACCCGGCACCAGCTACAACATTTACACATCTTGATGCAACTACAGTTCTTTCTAGATCTATATCAGAAATTGGTATATATCCTGCTGTTGATCCACTGGCATCCACTTCAAGAATATTGGATCCAAGGATTGTAGGAGAGGATCATTATAAAGTAGCGTCAGATGTTAAACATATACTTGAAAGATACAGTGAACTTCAAGATATTATAGCAATACTTGGTGTAGATGAGCTTTCAGAAGATGATAGATTAGTAGTTATTAGAGCTAGAAGAATTCAAAGATTTTTATCACAACCATTTTCTGTTGCAGAACAATTTACAGGATATCAGGGTAAATATGTTCAAATAAAGGATACTATAAGAGGTTTTAAAGAAATTCTTGAAGGTAAATATGATGATTTGCCAGAAACTGCTTTCTTATTTAAAGGAAGTATAGATGAAGTGGTTGAAGCAGCTAAAAATATGGGAAAAAATTAAAGTGATTTATTAAGCAAAATTGGTTTGAGAGAATTTTGTTTAATGTAAATTTTAAAGGAGATTAATATGTCAGAAGTTTTAAAATTAACTATCCTTACTCCCGATAGAGAATTCTATGAAGGAGAAGTAGTAGAAGTAATAACGGAAAGTATTCAAGGCGACATAGCAATTCTTCCAGACCATATGCCTTTAGTTACCACTTTAAAACCTGCAGATACCGAAATCGTTCAAAAAGATGGCAAAAAATTAAAGGCATTTACATCAACCGGAGTACTGGAAGTAATAAATAATGAGCTAAAGATTTTATGTGATTCTTGTGAATGGCCAGATGAAATAGACATAGAGAGAGCAAAAGCTGCTAGAGAGAGAGCTGAAAAAAGATTAGCTAATCAGAAAGATGGAGTCGATGTAAAAAGAGCAGAAATGGCATTGGCTAGGGCACTGGCTAGAATTAATCTGAAATAATGAAGCTTTTGATAATTTGCTGTATTTTAATTGAAGATAAAAAAGCACTACCTAAAATCATTAACATAATGATTTTGGATAGTGCTTTTTTATGCTTGAAAATATTCACATTTTGCTATTTAAGTTTATATACTAATATAGGTCCCTCCTGTGGAATTTCTATTTTTTGAAATACTAAGGTCAGTTTTTTAGCACAAATAGAAAGACTATCAAATAAAATTTAGTAGCTTAAACTAAGTAGTAAATTATTGAATATTAAAAGGGAAAGTTGTCCATAATTTTTAAAGAGAAATAGAAGGGGGTGAAAATGTCCTGCTTAATTTTGTGCAGAACTAAATATATATGAAAAAACTAAAAATGTTAAGCTGTTTATTGGTTCTTGTATTTTCTTTTCAATATTATGTTTGTGCTTCAGGAGATAATTTGGGTGTAAGATCTACCTTATTTCAAAAATCCGTTTCTAATGTGAAGGAAACAGATATGTTTAAAAACATATTGGAAAAGACTAACAGTACCCCAGTGGAATATGGAATTATGGCTACTTTTAATACTTCTAGTGGCAAGGAAAAGGTTGTAGATGAAACATTTAAAGTATTAACGGAATATAATGAGTGTAACAAAAAAGTGTGGAGAGATAATAAAATTTATCGTATAGAATTTAATGGATACTATGCAGATGGCTATGTAGAAGGTGTAGAAAATGAAAATTATAATATCATTACAGTTAACATTACAAGAAAATCTAGTCAGTACAAATTACAGGATTTGAAAAATATGGTAGATAGATCTATAGGGAATAGAAAAGAAAAGTGTAAGTATTTTGAATATGTAAAGGCAAAAACTCAGAAAAAAGACGTAAGTATTGTAAATAGCGAAGTTAAAAACATTTTAAAATTCTATGGTACATCTGACATTAAAACTATAGCTTTAGAGGAAGGATACAGTTCTACTGCTTATACCCATAAGTATGAGCCAATACAAAGTGGCACAGGTTTAATAGATTTTAACTATGCTGTTGTAAAATATGATACAGGCACTTATATAATTATGGGAACTCCAGAAATAATGGTGACATATTAGGAATCATATAATATGGATGTTTTTGTTAAATGTAACTTATAAGGCGGTACAAAAATTAAGTAACATATTAGCAATTATAGAATGGAGGAACATTATGAGTAAAATAGTAGTTAAGGGAGGAAATAAACTGCATGGAGAAGTAAATATCAGTACTGCTAAAAATTCTGTATTGCCTATTATAGCAGCTTGTATTTTAAGTGGAGATAAATGCGTAATAGAAAAAGTGCCAATGCTTGAAGATGTTTTTGTAATAAGTGACATATTAAGGAGTATATCTGCAGATATAAATATAGACAAAGATACAAATAAAGTCATAATAGATTCATCTAATATAAAAGATTGCAATCCATGCAGCGAATTGGTAAAAAAAATGAGGGCGTCATTTTTAATAATGGGTCCTATGATAGCTAGGTTTGGAAAGTTCAGATTATGTCTCCCAGGGGGATGTAATATTGGAACTAGACCTATAGATCTTCACTTGAAGGGCTTAAGTGCTTTGGGAGCAGAGGTGAATGTAGGCCATGGATATGTAGAAGCAAGTGCTAAGAAGTTGATAGGAAACAAAATATATCTGGATTTCCCTTCAGTGGGGGCTACAGAAAATATAATGATGGCATCGGTAATGGCAGAAGGAGAAACTATAATAGAGAATGCAGCAGAAGAACCCGAAATAAGGGATTTGGCAAAATTTTTAAATAGTATGGGAGCAAATATTATTGGTGCAGGGTCAGGTACTATTAAAATATTAGGAGTAAAAAGCTTAAAGGGAAGTACTCATAGACCAATATTTGATAGGATAGAATCTGGCACTTTTATGGTGGCAGCTGCTATAACTAGAAGTAAGATTAAAATAAATGGTGCTAATGAAGAATACTTAAAACCTATAATCGCCAAGTTAACTGAAGTTGGAGTTCATATAAGCTCACAAGGAAGTAGCTTGATTGTAGATGGAAGAGATGAATTAAGACCTGTAGATATTAAAACTATGCCTTATCCTGGCTTTCCAACTGATATGCAGTCACAGATGACAGGACTTTTATGTACTGTTATGGGTACAAGTATAATAACAGAAACTATTTTTGAAAATAGATTTATGCACGTAGCAGAGATGAAAAGGATGGGAGCAAACATAAAGATAGATGGAAGAAGTGCAATTATAGAAGGTGTAAAAAAACTTACTGGAGCAGAAGTTAAAGCAACAGACTTAAGAGCTGGTGCAAGCCTTATACTTTGCGGGTTGGCAGCAGAAGGTGAAACAGAAATTGCAGATATATATCATGTAGATAGAGGTTATGTAGATATTGAAAAAAAATTAAAAGCACTAGGAGCTGATATTGAGAGAATAAATGAATAATACCCCTATTATATATATTATTAGACAAAGAGAAGATTAGAACAAAATTTTTTCTTTGTTTTTTTATTGGAATATTTTATAAGATGCGGCAATAAAAATATAATATTGTAGTTCAAAATATATATAAGGCATTTTCAAAGAAATGACTTGCTATTTTCTTTCAAACGCCTAACAGGAGAAAAATATGAAGGGTGATATATTAGACTTTTTAAAAAAATTTATTATTTTAGTGTTTATGGGTACATTATTTGTAATTGTACTCTCCTTATTTATGGTGGGAATGGGAAACCAAAAATATGATAACTTACCTCAATTCCTAATAAAGTCAAAAAATATAATACTAAAAAAACAGGACACTAGATCAGAAAAAATAAAGGTGTACATAACTAAAGAAAATACAGTAAAAGAAATGGATTTAGAGCAATATGTAACAGGAGTAGTAGCTGCTGAAATGCCTGCCGAATTTTCAGAAGAAGCGCTTAAAGCACAGGCTGTGGCGTCTAGAACTTTTGCAGCTGCACATATGGGAATGTATGGAGGTAAAAAATACAAGAGCAATACAGGTGCAGATGTATGTGATACAGTTAAGTGCCAGGTGTTTGTTAATAAAGAAGATAGGATGAAAAACTGGCCTAAGAGTGATGGGGATAAATATTGGAGCAAAATTGTAGATGCAGTACAAGCTACTTCAGGACAGGTGCTGACTTACAAAAATAAATTGGTGATGGAACCCTACTATTTTGCAGTAAGTGCAGGAAGAACTGAAAATTCAGAAGACGTATTTGGAGAAGCAGAGGGGTATTTAAAGAGCGTAGAAAGTCCAGGAGAAGAAAGTGCAAGAAAATATAAAACTTCAGTGAAAATGTCATATATAGATTTTATAAATAAGGTAAACTCAAGTTATGCTAATTCAGGGTTATCTTTAGAAAACTTACCCAACCAGGTAGTTATAAAAAGTAAAAATGAAAGTGGTTCTGTAAAAGAAATTAAACTTGGTGATATTACTATATCTGGTACGAAATTTAGAACTATTATGGGATTGAATTCGGCAAATTTTAGTATAGATTTTAAAGATGGTGTGTATATTCAATGCACTGGATATGGACATGGAGTTGGAATGAGCCAGTGGGGAGCTAATTATATGGGCAAAAATGGAAAAGACTATAAAAATATATTATCTCATTATTACGAAGGAACTAGTCTAAAAAATGTAAACTTATTTAAAAAATAATAATTATATCAGCTAATTGTATGTTACTGGAATACATTAAATAAATATTAAGTAAAAAAGAGGAAAATTTCCTCTTTTTTTTGTAAAATAATTTCATAAAATATGTATTTTTTTCTATTCTCTGGACAAACTACAAAAAGGAGGTGTTATTATGAACAAAAAATCTTTTAACAAAGCATTCAACTTTTTAAAAAAGGAGAGCTTTTATGTAATACTGTTTATATGTTTATGTATTGCAGTAACAGCGGCAGTAATAACAGCAAGAAATAATAAAAATCAAAGTGCACAGCTTCAAAAAAGTCAGGCTGTAGAGCAGAAAAAAATTAAGGAAACAGCAAAGGCAAATGAAAAGCCTTCTTCCAATTATAACAATGCTCTTCAAGTAAAAAAGGATAATAAGGTAAAATCCAATGTATCTAATAATGAAGCATCGAAGGGAGTATCTAACTCAGTAAGCACTTCCTTTCAAAAGCCAGTAGAGGGTAATATTGCAAGAGGTTATTCAGAGAATCCAGTATATTGGGATTCTACAGCAACGTATAGACCAAACTTAGGATATGATATACAAACTCCACTTGGCAAACCCGTGTTTGCAGCTATGGATGGAAAGGTAGAATCAGTAAATACAGCAACACAGGATGGAGTAGAAGTCATTATAGATCATCAAAATGGATTAAAAACAGTTTATTCTAACCTAGATCCAAGTGTGAAAGTTAGTGCAGGTCAAACCATAAAAAAAGGAACGGTTATTGGAGTAGTTGGGAAAAGTACATTGAGATCAGCTTATGAAAAATACGGAGATCACTTACACTTTGCTGTTTTGAAGGGAAAAGAATTTGTTGACCCAGGTAAGTATATAAAATACTAATATTTGGCCATTTCTTAGAATTTTATGGAGAAATGGCCCATACACAATGAATTTTAAAATATTAACCAGCATATTTATAAATATATAGGAACAAGTAATTAGCAGAGATTATTTAGTTTAATGATAAATACGAGTAAATACGTTTATGGATATATAATGTAAAGTCTCATCATTAATTGTTGATTGTAAAACGGTAACTGTAAAAAGGAGTTGAATAAAATTGAAAGATTATATTGAGGAAAGGGTTTTGGAAGTTGCCAAATATATAATAGGATCTAAGGCCACAATAAGGAAAACGGCTAAGGTTTTTGGAGTAAGTAAAAGTACTATACACAAGGATATGACAGAAAGGCTGCCTAAAATAAATCCTCAAATTGCTCAGGAAGCCAAGAGTATATTGGATTATAATAAGGCAGAGCGGCATATAAGAGGTGGTAAGGCTACCAAAATGAAATATAAAGCTATTGAAGGCTAAAAACATTCCTATTATAATTAGAATATGATATGATAATAAAGGTAAATAAATTTACCTTTTAGTTTGAAAAGCAAAGGAGATTAGGAGTGAAAAGGGAATGTTTTTTAGTATAGGAACTGATATGGGAATAGATCTAGGTACAGCAACCGTACTTGTTTATATTAAAGGCAGGGGGGTAATTTTAAAGGAACCTTCAGTTGTTGCCATAGATAAGATAAAAAATAGAGTACTAGCTGTAGGAGAAGAAGCATGGCAGATGATAGGTAGAACACCTGGTAATATTGTTGCTATTCGTCCATTAAAAGATGGAGTTATATCTGATTATGATGTAACGGAAAAAATGCTGAAGTATTTTATAAGCAAGGCTTGTGGTAAAAATAGGATATCTTCACCGAGAATAGTTGTTTGCGTTCCATGTGAAGCTACTGAAGTTGAAAAAAGAGCTGTAATTGATGCGGCTAAAAATGCAGGTGCAAAAAAGGTGTTTTTAATTGAAGAACCACTAGCAGCAGCTATAGGAGCTGGCATTGACATAACTAAGGCAAGTGGAAATATGGTAATAGATATAGGTGGAGGAACAACTGATGTAGCAGTAATTTCACTTGGAGGAATAGTTGTAAGATCTTCCATCAAAGTTGCAGGTGATAAGTTCGATGAAGCTATAATGAAATATGTAAGAAAAGAACATAAACTGATGATTGGCGAAAGAACTTCCGAAGATTTAAAAATAAAAATAGGATCTGCTTTTGATAGAGATGAAGAAGTAAGTATGGAAATAAGAGGCCGTGATTTAATTACAGGGCTTCCTAAAAATATAACTGTATCTTCTGCAGAAATGAGAATAGCGTTAAAAGAAACTGTAAATTCTATAGCAGATACAACTCGTGCAGTACTGGAAAAAACGCCGCCAGAATTATCAGCCGATATAGCTGATAAAGGTATTTTTATGACTGGTGGAGGTGCACTTTTAAATGGATTGAGTAATTTAATACAAAAAGTAACTAATGTACCCGTTTATGTTGCAGAAGAACCAGTGTCATGTGTAGCGCTAGGTACAGGCAAAGTACTTGAATATTTAGATAAAATGGAAGTAGTTTTTAGTGGCGATGATATAACGTTAATAGATTAAAACAAAGAACAAAATCTAACTTATTTAGTATTATGTATCTTTTAATAAGTTAGATTTTAATTTTCTTAAATACACTAAAATGTTAGATATAGTTAAATATCAGTAAAGATGTTGTTGTAATATAGATAATATGAATGAATTAATGAATAAAGTATTACTTCAGCCATACTTAAAACTAAATTAAGACGTATATTATTGCTGGTATTATTAAATAAGTCTTCATTGTTATTTGAGTCAACTATACCTATTATTGAGGAATTTCCTACATCCGGGAGAGATTTTCCTACACCTTTGCCAGGATGAACGGGGAAGTCTCTTACTTGGATATCGCCTATAGTTTCTAGATCACCTAAACAAGCATCTATTCCTATAATGTTTTTATGCGGGTGAAGTAAATTTATTTTATTCAGTTTGCTTTCAATGTTTAAAGCATGTATAGGATCTGAAATTGTACCGTAGACAGGTAGAGGAAAATGCTTACATTTTAAAAGTGTACCTACTAGGGGACCCAGGCAGTCTCCTATATATCTATCGGTACCAATACATACAATTATGGTATCGTTATTAATGTAATTTTTTAAAAAATAGGCAAGTTTGTAATATGCTAAGGGATCTTTATAATTACTTTTTGCTTTATTCAATATATTCACCTTCTTTTATGTATGTACTTGCGAAGAACACTATATATAATTTATATGATGACTTTATATAAATTATTAAGGCTAAATTAAGTGAATATGATTTTGAAAGAAATATAGAGAAATATGGAGAAAGGTATATGTAATATTGAAATTTAATCATATATTAAATTTGATAATAAGTAAATAAAACTGTATACTAATTTACGTTGAGTACGTTCTTGTTTTAAGGAACGTATGATAATAAGATAAGCTGGCATGGCTCAGCAGGTAGAGCAACTGACTTGTAATCAGTAGGTCGTGGGTTCGATTCCTACTGCCAGCACCAAATATGGAGGAATTCCCGAGTGGCCAAAGGGGGCAGACTGTAAATCTGTTGTCAGTGACTTCGATGGTTCGAATCCATCTTCCTCCACCATAAATGTAAGGGCGCATAGCTCAGCTGGGAGAGCATCTGCCTTACAAGCAGAGGGTCATAGGTTCGAGCCCTATTGTGCCCACCATTTACAATAATAATAGAATAAGCTGGCATGGCTCAGCAGGTAGAGCAACTGACTTGTAATCAGTAGGTCGTGGGTTCGATTCCTACTGCCAGCACCAAATGCGGAGGAATTCCCGAGTGGCCAAAGGGGGCAGACTGTAAATCTGTTGTCAGTGACTTCGATGGTTCGAATCCATCTTCCTCCACCATAAATATAAAGACACTTTTAGGTGTTTTTTGTTTTATAAAAATTGTATAATCTTAACAAATGAAAAATTATGTTATAGCTCTTATCAAGAGAGGCGGAGGGAACAAGGCCCTATGAAACCCGGCAACCAGTGAAAGTCACCAAGGTGCCAATTCCTGCAGGATTCTGCAAGATAAGAGAGTAGTTAAGTTATTTAACCTCTTCTTATCGAAGAGGTTTTTTTAATTGAAATGTCACTTTTGACATTTCAGTTTTATATTGTGAATATAGGATTTGAATTTGCATTTAATGTAAGAGTAATTCATTTAATGTAAGAGTAATTCATTTAATGTAAGAAAAAATATGTTTTTACATGGGAGGTATAGAAAATGAGAAAACTATTTACATCTGAATCAGTTACAGAAGGCCATCCAGATAAAATGTGTGATCAGATTTCAGATGCTATCTTAGATGCCATACTGGAACAAGATCCTTATGGAAGAGTAGCATGTGAAACTGCAACTACTACAGGTATGGTTTTGGTTATGGGTGAGATATCAACCAATTGTTATATCGATATTTCAAAAATAGTTAGAAATACTGTAAGAGAAATAGGATATACTAGAGCTAAATATGGATTTGACTGCGATACTTGTTCGGTAATAAGTTCGATTGATGAACAATCATCGGATATAGCTATGGGAGTTGATAAAGCCTTAGAAGCCAAGGAAGGTTCAATGGAAGCCATAGAAGCTATAGGCGCTGGAGATCAGGGCATGATGTTCGGATTTGCTACAAATGAAACTCAAGAATACATGCCTATGCCAATAAGCCTTGCTCACAAACTTGCAAAAAGATTAGCACAGGTTAGAAAAGATAAAATTTTAGATTATTTAAGGCCAGATGGAAAAACTCAAGTTACTATAGAATATGAGGACAATAAACCAGTTAGAGTTGATACCATAGTAGTATCTACTCAGCATGACGAAATGGTAACTAGAAAACAAATTGAAACAGACATAATAAACAATGTAATAAGACCTGTTGTACCACGAGAGTTTTTAGATTATAAAACTAAGTATTTTATAAATCCAACAGGAAGATTTGTTGTTGGAGGTCCTCAGGGAGATTCTGGACTTACAGGAAGAAAGATAATAGTAGATACCTACGGTGGTTATGGAAGACATGGCGGCGGTGCTTTTTCTGGTAAAGATCCAACCAAGGTTGATAGATCTGCTGCTTATGCTGCAAGGTGGGTAGCAAAAAATTTAGTGGCTGCAGGTATTGCAGATAAGTTGGAAATACAACTTGCTTATGCTATTGGTGTAGCAAAGCCTGTATCTATAACTGTAGATACTTTTGGTACAGGAAATATACCGGAAGAAAAAATAGTAGATATAGTAAATAAGGTATTTGATTTGAGACCAGCTGCTATAATAAAAGATTTAAATCTTAGAAGACCTATATATAGGCAAGTTGCGGCTTATGGACATTTTGGAAGAACTGATATTGATGTACCTTGGGAAAGATTAGATAAAGTTGAAGAAATAAAAAAATATATGTAAATAATGAAAAGCTCTATATTGTAGTATGATATAGAGCTTTTTTAATATGTTAGATTAAGACAAAGTTTAATGTGGTATAATTATTTATAAACATATGATTTTGTTTGTAAATAGGAGTAGGAGAGATTCTATGCAAGAATTACAGGGAATTGTAGAGAGTATAATATTTCAAAATAAAGATAATGGGTATGTAGTTGCTAAAATAAGAGAAAATAAAGACGTAGTAACTATAGTAGGATGTATACCTAATATAATTGAAGGACAAAATTTGAAGGCTGTAGGGGAATGGGTTCTTCATCCTCAGTTTGGAAATCAATTTAAGGTGCAGGCTTTTGAAGAAATAATACCTAGTACTACTATTGGCATAGAGAGATATTTGGCATCTGGGATAATAGCAGGAATAGGCCCTGTAACAGCAAAGAAAATAGTAGAGAAGTTTGGTGAAAATACTCTTCAAATATTGGACAATAACATAGGAAGGCTAAAAGAAATAGAAGGTATAGGAACAAAAAAAATAGCTTTAATAGAGGAATCCTATTCTAAACAAAATGAAGTGAGAAATATAATGATATTTTTGCAAACTTATGGAATAACTCCCAGCCAGTGTGTTAAGATACATAAAAAATTTGGGGCAGATTCTATAAGTATTGTGAAAGAAAATCCATATACTCTTACAGAAGAAATAAGTGGTATAGGTTTTAAAACGGCAGATAAGATAGCAAGAAGCCTTGGAATAGAAAATAATTCTCCATTTAGAATACAAAGTGGAATAAGGTATTTGGTGAACAAGTTTTGCAGCTTGGGAAATACGTATATGCCTATAGATAACCTTATAAAGGAAGGTGTTGACATACTCCATATAACTCAAAAAGAACTGGAAGAAAACATATATGAAAGTTCTGTAAATGGAAAAATAAAATTGGAGAAGTGGGAAGATAAAGTATGTGTATTTTCTATGACTTACTATTATTGTGAATTGAGTGTAACTAGAAAAATATTGATGCTGGCTTTTACTAAATATAAGGACGTGGATTTTAATATAGACAAAGAGATAGAAGATTTTGAGCAGGAAAATAATATGAACTTTGCTGTTTCTCAAAAAGAGGCTATTAGAGGGGCAGTTGAAAATGGAGTGGAGATAATAACAGGAGGTCCTGGAACAGGTAAAACTACAATAATTAATTGCATAATTAGATTATTTGAAAAAGCAAAGCTTAAAGTTTTAATGGGTGCTCCCACGGGAAGGGCAGCAAAGAGAATGTCAGAATCTACAAAACGAGAATCAAAGACAATACATAGGCTTCTTGAAATGGGGGTGGGAAGTGATGAAGAAGCTTTATTTTTTTCAAGAGGAGAGCAATCACCACTGAAATGCGATGTAGTTATTATAGATGAGGCTTCTATGATAGATATAGTGCTCATGAATAACTTATTGAAGGCTGTCTCTATGGGAACTAGGTTAATAATAGTAGGTGATGCAGAGCAGCTTCCATCTGTAGGACCTGGAAATGTGCTCAGAGACTTCATAGACAGTAAATGTATTAAAGTAGTTAGATTAAAAGAGATATTTAGGCAATCAAAAGAAAGCATGATTATAGTTAATGCCCATAAGATAAATTCTGGAGAAATGCCCATTTTAAATAAAAAGAATAAGGATTTCTATTTTATAAAATGTCAGGATCCTTCGGATATATTAGATACATTGGTAGGATTAATAGATAAAAGGCTGCCAAATTTTAATAGTAATTGGAATAAAATAGAGGATATTCAAATACTATCTCCTATGAGAAAGGGAATTTTAGGAGTATCAAATTTAAATAAAAAACTTCAGCAAGTTCTAAATCCTAAAAGCTCTAATAAGAGAGAAAAAAAGTTTAGAGACATTACTTTTAGGGTAGGAGATAAAGTGATGCAGATTAAAAATAATTATACTTTAAAATGGCAAGGTATTTCAGAAGAAAACAAGGAAAGTGGTATGGGTGTTTTTAATGGTGATTTTGGATATATAGAAGACATAGATGAAGAAAAAAATAGAGTGGTAGTTGTGTTTGACGAAGAAAAAAGAGTCATATATGATAGTATGTACTTAGATGAGTTGGATTTATCTTATGCAATAACCATACATAAAAGTCAAGGTAGTGAATTCCCGGTAATTATTATACCTATGTTTATGGGACCGCCGCTGCTTATGAATAGAAATTTATTGTATACGGCTATAACTAGGGCAAAACAGATGGTAATACTTGTGGGAAGTTTAAAAGCCTTAAATTTTATGATAAATAATAATAAAAGTTTTGAAAGGTATTCGTTATTGAAATATAGAATAATGGATATAATGGAGAGTGAAACAAATGCTACTGTGGAATGAAACATGTCTTATTAATGAGAGAAAAAAAATAAGTGAGAATATAGTAAAATGGAGTGGTACCAAAGATACTTTTTTAAATTGCATTTCAGTTCCTTACAATTCTACTGAAATCTTTCTGGGGGTTATTGAAAAGTACATAAGACAAAATAAAAACATTATTTATATTACTAACGAAAAAATGGGTAATGTGGATATAATAAAAAATATAAAAAAGTATACACATTTTATGGACTATCACTATGTAAAAGGAGGTAAAAGTAATTTAAATTGTAAATTGCAGATATGCAATTTTGAAAATGCGGCAAAATTGGAAAAGGAGTTTGAATTAGTCATATATGATGATATAAGTAGTTTTTCATTATACAATAAGTACGAGATATGCAAATTAATTAGCAAATTAACTCATGAGGATAGTAAAGCTATAATATATTCTATAGAAAGTATAGTTGAAAATAGCAAAAAGGTATTTTTGCCTGCTAAGAATGAAGGATTAATAATCGAACCGAGGAGTATACTTACTAGACTGAATATGAATAAAGAAATGCCTTTTTTGGTATACGATTATTTAAAATGGTCAATAAGTATAGGTAAGAAGATAATAATATATGTACCCAGCGAATATAAAATAGATATGGTAGCTTCATATATGCATAAATATTGTAAAAGTTTAACACAGGATATAGTATGTTTTGCTAATGGGGAAACGAATAAGAAATTAATCTATAAGTTTTTACAGACAAAAAACTCAGTATTAATAACTAACTGTTTTGAACAAACTGTATTAAATGCAAAAAATTCAGAATTAATAGTATATTTTGCAGATGATGTTAACTTTACTTATAAAGAATTTGTTTACTTGTGTGGGAGTGTTGGAAGAGGTGAAAAAAATTTAAAAGAGGAGGTTATACTGGTTTCCAATGTAGAGACAGAAGAGATTGAGAAAGCAAAGAGTATAACTAGTAATTTTAATAGGGAAGCATGGAACATGGGATTACTAAAAATTTAAAATTTTTATTGGATTGTGTACTAGGGCTTATATATTGTGGAGATGAAAGATGTATACTGTGTAAAAAGGATATATATGATGATAGAACCATATGTAAAGATTGTGAAAGCAATATAAAAGTTTGTAAAGACAGTTTTGAAATTGGATATGATGATAAAAAATTTCAATGCTATAGTAGTGCTTATTATTCTGGAACGATGATGGAACTTATAATAAAATTAAAATACAAGAGTTCTTTTAAAGCTGGAGATGTCATAGCAAAGTGTATGAGAGATATTATGACTAGCAATCACATTGACTTTAATGTTTTTACATATGTACCTATGACTAAGAAAGCATTGAAAAATAGAGGATATAATCAAGCTGAATATTTGGCGAACAGTTTGGCAAGGTATGCTAATAAGCCTGTTATATGCTGTCTAGACAAAATAAAGGAAACAAAGGATCAAATAGGATTGGATAAAACAGAGAGATGGAGTAATATGTCAGAAAGCTTTCAGGTACGCAATAAAAAAATTATAGAAAATAAAAAAATTTTGTTAATAGATGATGTTTTAACTACTGGTGCTACAGCTTTTGGGTGCTGTTCAGAACTTTTGAAAAATGGAGCAAAAAAAATTAGCGTATTGACTGGAGCAAAAAGTAGAGTATAATTTTATTAGTCAAGTTAGGTCTGTGGTTGAAAGTCGATGCCAGTCGCAGGCGAAACGATCCACGTAAGTTAGATAAAATATTTAATGAGCATGGTGCGGCTTAGAAGTAAGTCCTGCCGTAAAATACGAGAGGATTAGTAGTGAGAGGTTAATTCCCGGTAGCGAAAGTTCCAGCAGGCGAGTGTGGGGGCAAAGACCAGGTCAGCTAACTTGCAAATGCACTAACAGTGCAATATAGTAGCCTTTTTTAAGGCTGCTGTATTAATTTTAAAAGGTTATTTATTATTAGTTTTTGCTATTAATTAAGAAAGTAGTATGAATGTGTCGTTAATAGCTATTGTAATTTATGATAAACAGTATTAAAATATAACTAACAAAACATAGATTAATCCTTTACATATGTTTAGGATTACAATAGGAAGGGGCTGGAAATATGAAAATAACTGTAAAAGGGAAAAATATCGTGGTAACTGATGCATTGAAAAATGCGGTGGATAAGAAGCTATGTAAGCTAGAAAAATATTTCAACCCTGATGTAGTAGCACATGCTACATTAAGCGTACAAAAAACTAGACAAATAATTGAGGTCACTATTCCTTTTGGGGGAGTTATACTAAGAGGAGAAGAAGGAAACTCAGATATGTATGCTTCAATTGATTTAGTTGTGGATAAATTAGAGAGACAGATAAGAAAGCAAAAGACAAAACTGCTAAGAAGAAATAATTCAGAATCTTTAAGATTCCAATTCATACCAGATGAGTCAGAAAAAGATAAACAAGAACAAAAAATAGTTAGAACCAAAAAATTTGCAATAAAACCAATGTCATCTGAAGAGGCAGTCCTTCAAATGGAACTTTTAGGTCATAGTTTCTTTGTATATCAGGATGCTGAAAATGGAGAAGTGAATGTAGTATATAAAAGACGGGATGGAAATTACGGATTAATAGAGCCTGAATTTTAAAAGTTAGATGCAATAAAGGGGGAGCATAAAGCTTCCTCTTTTTATGGCTTAAAAATAGGCAGTATATTATTAAACTAAGGTAAACTATTATTTAATAAGTTGAATACCCAATAATTAGATGATATAATTTATAAAGTGTATACTTTTGTAAACAAATTTAACATGGTGAGGATGAAAATAATGAAACTTTTTCAGAAAATATTCGGTTCATATAGTGAACGGGAAGTAAAAAGAGTTATCCCTATAGTAGATAAAATAGACAGTTTGGACTCAAAAATGCAGGGATTGACTAATGAAGAACTTAGAGCAAAGACAGATGAATTTAAAGATAGACTTTCTAAGGGTGAATCTTTAGATGAAATATTACCTGAAGCTTTTGCTGTTGTTAGAGAGGTAGGATATAGAACAATAGGTTTAAAGCAATATAGAGAGCAACTAATAGGTGGAGTAGTGCTCCATCAAGGAAGAATATCAGAGATGAAAACTGGTGAAGGTAAAACACTTGTTGCTACCGCACCTGCATATTTAAATGCACTTACAGGAAAAGGAGTTCATATAGTTACAGTAAATGACTATCTGGCAAAAAGAGATAGAGATACCATGGCACCTATATATGAAGCACTAGGACTTAAAGTAGGTGTAATACTACATGATTTGGATCAAACGCAGAGACAGGAAGCATACAATTGTGATATAACTTACGGAACTAATAGTGAGTTTGGGTTTGACTATTTGAGAGACAATATGGTTATTTATAAAGAAGAAAGAGTACAAAGAGGGCTTAACTTTGTTATAGTGGATGAGGTTGACTCTATTTTAATCGATGAAGCAAGAACACCTCTTATTATTTCAGGTGAAGGAGAAAAGTCAACAGAATTTTACAATATTGCGGATCACTTTGCAAAATCGTTAAAAAAAGAGGATTATGATGTAGATGAAAAGGCAAATTCAGTAATACTTACAGATACAGGTGTAAAAAAGGCTGAAAACTTCTTCCAATTGGCCAACTATGCGGATCCAGAGAATATGGAGATACAGCATTATGTAGTTCAATCTTTGAAAGCTAACTATATAATGAAAAGAGATAAAGATTATATGGTAAAAAATGGAGAAGTACTCATTGTAGATGAATTTACAGGAAGAATGATGGAAGGCAGAAGATACAGCGATGGGTTACATCAAGCTATAGAAGCTAAGGAAAATGTAAAAGTAGAGAGAGAATCAAAGACACTTGCAACTATTACTTATCAAAATTATTTTAGGATGTTTAATAAATTATCAGGTATGACAGGTACTGCACTGACGGAGGAAAACGAATTTAGAGAAATATACGGACTTGATGTAATAGTAATACCTACTCATAAACCTATAGCGAGAATGGATTACCCTGATGTAGTTTATAAAAGTGCGAAAGGAAAGTTTAAAGCTATAGCAGATGAAATATATGAAACCTATAAAAAGGGTCAGCCTGTACTTGTAGGTACAGTAAGTATAGAAAAATCTGAGTTACTTTCAGATATGTTAAAGAAAAGAGGAGTGCCTCACCAAGTTCTAAATGCTAAGTTTCATGAAATGGAAGCAGAAATAATTTCTCACGCAGGAGAAAAGGGAACAATTACTATAGCAACTAATATGGCAGGTCGTGGTACTGATATAAAGCTTGGCAAGGGTGTAGTTGCCCTTGGTGGACTTAAAATAATAGGAACTGAAAGACATGAGTCAAGAAGAATTGATAACCAACTTAGAGGACGTTCAGGGCGTCAAGGAGATCCAGGTACATCAAGATTTTATGTATCACTAGAAGATGATCTGATGAGAATATTTGGTTCAGATAGACTTCAGGGAATAGTTGAAAAATTGGGACTCAAAGAAGATGAGGCCATAGAAAGTAAAATGGTTACAAATGCTATAGAAGGTGCACAGAAAAAGGTAGAAGGAAATAACTTTGATATAAGAAAAACTTTACTTCAATATGACGATGTAATAAATAAGCAGAGGGAAATTATATATAGACAGAGATCTCAGGTACTTGAGGGAGAAGACCTTAGAGATTACATGATTGATATGATAAAAAGCTTAGTAACTTCTGTTGTAGATTCTCATATATCTGGTATAGAAGAAGATTTTGAAGATGAAGTAGAAAAGCTAATGAAATATATGGAAGAAGTTTATGTACAAAAAGATTCCGTAAAGAAAGAAAATATTATAAATCTTTCTAATGAAGAAATTAAACAGAAATATATAGATATAGGCCAAAAAATTTATGAAGAAAAAGAAGAAGAGTGTACTCCAGAGCAGATGAGAGAAATTGAGAGAGTTATTTTACTTAGAGTTGTTGATACAAAGTGGATGGATCATATAGATGATATGGAGCACTTAAAGAGAGCTATTGGACTTAGAGCCTACAGGCAGCAGGAGCCAGCGCAAGCATATCAGTTTGAAGGCAGCGAAATGTTTGAGGAAATGATATATAATATTAAGTTGGATACTGTTAAGTATCTTCTTCATGTACAAATCGAAAAAGCACCTGAGAGAGAAAGGGTAGCTAAGAACGTAGTTACTAATCAAGGTGAAGAAACTGCAATGAAGAAAAAACCTATAAGGAAAGAAAAAACTGTAGGAAGAAATGATCCTTGTCCTTGTGGCAGCGGTAAAAAGTATAAAAATTGTTGTGGAAGACTTGCAAATAACTAAGATGATATTGAGGTGGTCGTATGATAATTGATTTGGAAGAATCCCTATCAAAATTGAGCATATTAAAAAAAACATTAAATAAAATAAAGGAGTCTCTTTGACCTGGGTAACTATAAGAATAGGATAGAAGAGCTGCAGATGAAAATGCAGGAACCTAATTTTTGGGATGACCTGGAAAAAGCTCAGGAAGTAACTTCTAAGGAAAAGTTTTTAAATGAAAAGATGGATATGTATAATAAGTTGGAGAGTAGAATAAGCGATGCAGAAATTCTAGCTCATATTGCGGAAGAAGAGGAAGATATGTCTGGCTGCAAAGATATATTATCTGAAGTGGAAGATATCCAAAACATAATTGATAAACTTAAAATAGAAATACTTTTATCAGGAGAATATGATAAAAACAATGCCATATTGAATTTACATGTGGGAGTAGGTGGCACAGATGCTCAGGATTGGACGGAGATGCTTTTGAGGATGTATACCAGATGGGCAGAAAAATCTAGATATAAAGTTGAGACTTTAGATATTCTTCCTGCAGATGATGCTGGAATAAAAAGTGTATCATTAAGGATAATAGGGGAATTTGCTTATGGATATTTGAAAGCTGAAAAGGGTATCCATAGATTAGTTAGAATATCACCTTTCAATGCTAATGGGAAAAGACAGACTTCTTTTGCATCTGTAGAGGTTTTGCCGGAACTTACCAAAAATCAAGATATAGACATAAGGCCAGAAGATTTAAGGGTAGATACCTATAGGTCTTCTGGTGCAGGCGGACAGCATGTAAACAAAACGGAATCTGCAGTTAGGATAACTCATATACCTACGGGTATAGTTGTACAGTGCCAGAATGAAAGAAGTCAGCATTATAATAGGGAAACTGCAATGCTCATGTTAAAATCAAAACTTGTGGAACTTAAAGAAAGAGCACATAAGGAAAAAATAGAAGACCTTGCAGGAGAACTTAAGGACATGGGATGGGGAAGCCAGATAAGATCCTATGTATTCCATCCATATACTCTTGTAAAAGATCATAGAACTGGAGTAGAGAATGGAAATGTGTCTTCAGTAATGGATGGAGAAATTGATAATTTTATATTAGCTTATTTAAGACAGCAGGCAAAGTAAGAAAAGTGCTATCAGGCGTATAATCTGATAGCATTTATTTGCATCCATTTTTAACTCGTAATTGAAAATTGAAAGAAGGATTTAGCTTGAGTTTTAAAAGTACAGTGGGGGACGTTTTTTCATCCCTAAAACATAGAGATTTTAGATATTTTTTATCAGGACAGCTTTTGTCATTAATGGGAACTATGGTTCAAAATACTGCACTCAGTTGGTATGTGTATAAGATAACTAATTCTCCTTTCCTTCTTGGACTTATATCAGTATTTCAATATGCACCAGTACTGTTGATTACTCTTATTGCAGGTGTTATAGCAGAAAGATATCCCAAAAGAAAAATTATTTTGATGACTCAGTTTTCTTACATGATACAGTCCTTTATATTGACTTTTGTTGTTTATGTTGGATATAGTAAATATTGGATATTAGCCATATTGTCTGTTATTAATGGCATTATAACAAGTTTGGACATGCCTACGAGGCAGTCTTTCTTTATTGAACTTGTAGGAAAAAAGGATCTTCCAAATGCCATATCTTTAAATTCAACTGTTTTTAATATATCTCGTATAGTTGGACCTGCATTTGCAGGAATAATAATGAATAAAGTAGGGGTATTTCAGTGCTTTCTTATCAATACAATTAGTTTTATACCTGTTATCTATGGTGTATTTCAAATAAAGGCCAAAGGTAATCCAACATTAAAGTCCAAAAACTTCAATCTAATTCAGGACTTAAAAGGTGGAATTATGTATACTGTAAGTAAGAAAATACTCCTATCTGTAATGTTTATGATGGCTATAGTATGTACTTTTGCATTTAATAGTAATGTAATTATACCTGTATTTGCAAAGCAAGTCATGAATGGTGGAGCAAAGGAGTATAGTATTCTTTTAAGTCTTTCAGGTGCAGGATCATTTTTAGGAGCTATTTTTATGGCAGGAATAGGCAGAGGACTTAGAAGTAAGTATTTTCTCATTATAAATTCATTTATATTGGCTATTTTACAAATAGTAACTTTATTTACAAGCAGTTATTTATTAGTAGGGATGCTATTTGTATGGATAGGATTCTTTGGACTTACTTTTTTAAATAAGGCAAATGCTACACTGCAGTTTAATACAGAAGATGAATATAGAGGGAGGGTAATGAGTATATATGCCCTTTTAAATATTGGAAGCACCCCTTTTGGCAGTGCTTTCGTTGGCGTAGTTATGCAAAAATTTGGTGGTAGATTTGGATTCTTTAGTTGTGGATTAATCATGTTTCTATTTACGGTTATCACTGTATTTTTTGTTGAAGTAAAGAACAGGAAACCTAGATATAATTGATTATGTTACATATATTAGATAATGTGTATGTGGATAAATAGAAATTTAAATTTGTGCAGAATTTCTATAATATGATAAAATATGTTTTTAAGTTATGTTGATTTTGGTATAATTATAAGTAAAATAGTAAAGATAACTACAATTATTTTATGAAGGAGTAATAATATGGATGGCAAAGAGTATGTTCAAAAAGTTTTAAGTACTGTACAAAAAAGAAATTCAGGTGAAAAAGAATTTCTTGATGCAGTGAAAGAAGTTTTAGCTTCTTTAGTACCAGTATTTGATAGAAGACCTGATTTTATTAAAGCAGGATTACTTGAAAGATTAACTGAGCCAGAAAGAGCTATAAGTTTTAGAGTACCATGGGTTGATGATAATGGAGAGGTTCAAGTAAACAGAGGTTTTAGAATTCAATTTAATTCGGCTATAGGACCATATAAGGGTGGGTTAAGATTTCATCCATCTGTAAATCAAAGTATTGTAAAATTTTTAGGATTTGAGCAGATATTTAAGAATTCCTTAACAGGCTTACCTATTGGAGGAGCAAAAGGTGGTTCGGATTTTGATCCAAAAGGTAAATCTGATAACGAAGTTATGAAATTTTGCCAAGCCTTTATGTCCGAGCTATACAAATACATAGGTTCTAATAGAGATGTGCCTGCAGGAGATATAGGCGTTGGTGGAAGAGAAATAGGATATCTATATGGCTATTATAATAAACTTAAAAGTGTAAGTGAACAGGGCACTTTGACTGGCAAGGGACTGGCTTATGGAGGAAGTCTTGCCAGAACAGAAGCAACTGGATATGGATTAGTTTATTTTACTGAAGAAATGCTAAAAGATCATAATTTGAGTCTCAAGGATAAAAAAGTAGTAGTTTCAGGTTCGGGAAATGTGGCTATTTATGCTATTGAAAAAGCAACTGAGCTTGGAGCTAAAGTTATTACTTGTTCTGATTCTAATGGATATATTTTAGATGAAAATGGAATTAATTTAGATGTAGTAAAAGAAATTAAAGAAGTTAGAAGGGGAAGAATAAAAGAATATTTAAAGAGTGTGCCTACTGCTAAGTATGTACCAGATTTTAGAGGAATTTGGAATGTTAAGTGTGACGTAGCTTTTCCTTGTGCAACTCAAGGTGAAATAAATGAGGAATCTGCTGAGACTCTTGTAAAAAATGGTGTTATAGCTGTATCAGAAGGAGCAAATATGCCTTCAACTTTAGATGCAATAAATGTATTTTTGAGTAATAAGGTTCTCTTTGGACCTTCTAAGGCAGCCAATGCAGGAGGAGTTGCATGTTCTGCCATTGAAATGTCTCAAAATAGTATAAGATATTCATGGACATTTGAAGAGGTAAATAATAAGATCAAAAATATAATGATTAATATTTATAATAATTCTAAAAACGCAGCAAAAGAATATGGCAATGAAGGAAATATGGTTGTAGGAGCCAATATTGCTGGATTTTTAAAGGTTGCTGAGGCTATGATGGCCCAGGGTATAATTTAAGTTTATAGAGGGACCTGGAAGTTAAGGAGGATTTTTAAAGAAAAATCCTCCTTCAACTGACTATTGTCAATTATCAACTTTTAATCAAATATAAACTAACCATTATAAGTATTCCACAAAACGATATGGCTAATAGATGTTTAGAGTATAAAATAAAAGGATTATAATTGAAAGCATAGTTGTCAATTTCTTTTGAGACTACACTGAAGCACCTATCTATGGATTTTGTATTTATATATTGAGATTTGTCCATAGGTGTGTGTATTTTTGATGTGTCTGCATCTGATAAAGTTAGGGCGTCTATGTTATAAGCTCTAAAATATTGATGATCACTGGAATTTTCAAAAGTATACTTAAAGTCTATCTTGCCATTATTACATAATTGTGCTATTTCTTTTACAAAAGGTGAATTTTTTGAATCCCATTTTCCTGCCATTATGGAAAGAGGAACGTTTTTATCACTGCCTAACATGTCAAAATTTATAACTTTTCCTCCTCTTAGGGTGTCTTTATATTGTTGTGCGAAATTTTTTGACCCTAGGCAGCCAAATTCTTCTGCATTAAAAGCTGCAATTACTATATTTCTCTCGGGTTTCCCAAGAGAATTTATATATTTTATAAGACCCAGTAAAAAAGAAGTACCAGAAGCATTATCTAGGGCGCCGCTATATACTGTACCAGAAAGATCAGAACCAAGGTGATCAAAATGGGCAGATAGAACAAGGGGTGGTAGAGCAGGATTTTTACCTTTTATGTATCCTATTACGTTGTAAGCAGAAGTTAATTTATTATGAAAAGGTATGAAACAGCTTATTTCACAACCTGAATTTAAATAATTTTTTATTCCTTTGGCAGTTTGTTCTTTTAGCATAATGTACATACTTCCCCTAGAGTTTGAAATAAAGGAACTTCTAAAATCTAAGTTATCATTTTTTGGAGTATAAAACAAAAAATATTGGTTTGATGTATGGACTTGAAAGCTGTTTTTTGATAGTGAAATAACATTATCTTTTTTAAAAGATACACTACTATTTTTAAAGTTTAGCATATCTTCCTTATAATCTGCAGCATACTTATACTGTTTTACTATAAAGCCATTTCTATCCTTTACTATGAGATATGGATCAGCATCTATTTTTTCAGGGTAAACTACATTAAAGGATTGTAGGTAATCCTTATTGTAGGGACTTAGATTTTCTGCTTTAAAATAATGTTTTATAAAATCTGCTGTTTCATAATTTTCCAAGGTTCCAGTAAGCCTTCCTTTAAAATTATCTGAAGATAGATAGGAAATAGTATTTTTAACTTTTGAAGAGTTTAGTGGATGCACAAAATAGTAGTATTGAAAGCTCAATGAACAAATAATACAAAATATAGTTAATGGCAGCATAAACATAAATTTTTTCATTAATAATAACCTCTAAAATAAAGTGTTTCTAAATATATATTAATTTGCCAAAATGTATATAACTGTTGTAATATATTTTTAGCTGATTTATACTTTTTCAGTATGTTTAATCCTTCTTTTAGCTTAGAGATTTATCATAAATAAAATTAACCAGGAGGTAAAAATGAATAATATAATAGATACATTAGCTGAAGAGCTTAGTGTAAATAGAAAATATATAAATAGTGTAATCGAACTTTTAGATTCAGGTAATACAGTGCCTTTTATAGCCAGATATAGAAAAGAGCTTACAGGGAGTATGAGTGATGTAACTTTAAGAAAACTGGCAGAAAGGCTTACATATCTTAGAAATCTTAAATCTAGAAAAGAAGATGTAATAAGGATAATAGAAGAACAGGGAAAACTTACGGAAGAATTAAAGAATTCTATAGAACACAGCAGTACTTTAACAGAAGTAGAAGACATATATAGACCATATAAACCAAAGAAAAGAACCAGAGCAACTATTGCACAGGAAAAGGGGCTTAAGCCTATCTCAGAAGCTATTTTGGATGGGAATTTTCAAGATGATATAGAAAAGTATGCAGAAAAATTTATAAACGAAGAAAAGGGCGTTGAGTCTTCAGAAGATGCACTAGCAGGTGCAGTTGACATAATAAGTGAAGTTATTTCTGATGAAGCAAAGTATAGAAAATGGATAAGAAAATTTGTTTGGGAAAATGGAATAATTGAAACGAAGGGTGAAAGTAAAGAACCAACTCCTTATGAAATGTATTATGATTATAGAGAAGCAGTCAAGTCTATTCCACCTCATAGAATACTAGCTATAAATAGAGGGGAAAAGGAAAAAGTTTTATCTGTAAAGATAAGCTGTGATATGGAGAATATAGAAATTTACTTAAAGAATCAATCTCTTAGAGGAAATAATATAACAGATACTTATATAGAAAAAAGTGTAGAAGATTCGCTAAAGAGACTAATTTACCCATCTATTGAAAGAGAAATACGGTCACAACTTACAGATATGGGAGAAGAAGGCGCCATAAAAATATTTAAAGCTAATTTGAAGGCACTTTTGATGCAATCACCTATAAAGGGAAAAAATGTACTTGGCTATGACCCTGGTTTTAGAAATGGATGCAAAATTGCAGTATTGGATGATACAGGCAAATTGTTAGATACCGCAATAGTATATGCTACAGCACCTCAAAATGATGTAGAAGGCTCTATAAAGAAACTAAAAGAGCTAGTATATAAGCATGATGTAAATGTTATATCTCTTGGAAACGGAACTGCTAGTAGGGAATCTGAAGAACTGATTGGAAAACTTATAAAAGAAGTGAAGGAAGAGAAGGGAAAAGATCTGTACTATGTAATTGTATCTGAAGCAGGAGCTTCAATTTATTCTGCATCAGAACTTGCAGCAAAGGAATATCCAGATATAAATGTATCTTTGAGGGGAGCTATATCTATAGGCAGAAGGCTTCAAGATCCTTTAGCAGAACTTGTTAAAATAGACCCTAAATCCATAGGGGTAGGACAGTATCAACATGATGTTGCACCAAAGAAATTGGATGAATCTTTAAAGGGAATTGTAGAAGACTGTGTAAATAGTGTAGGGGTAGATCTAAATATAGCAACGCCCTCTCTTCTATCCTATATATCTGGAATAAATACTGCGATAGCATCAAACATTGTAGCTTATAGAGAAGAAAATGGAAAATTTAAAAATAGAAAAGAGCTTTTAAAGGTTAAAAGATTGGGAGCCAAAGCTTTTGAACAGTGTGCAGGATTTTTAAGGGTAATGGAAAGCGGTGAGCCCCTTGATAATACTTCTGTGCATCCTGAATCTTATGATGCAGCAAAAGGACTTTTGGAAATCATTGGATACAGCATGGAAGATTTAAAAAATGGAGAACTTTCAGGTATAGATAATAGAGTTGATAAAATAGGCATAGATGTTCTTTCAAAGAAGCTTAATGTAGGTGAACCAACTCTAAAAGATATAATAAAAGAGATAAAAAAGCCAGGCAGAGATCCAAGAGAAGAACTTCCTAAACCTATACTTAAGACTGGAATAATAGACATTAATCAATTAAAACCGGGTATGGTGCTTACAGGCACAGTTAGAAATGTAGCAGATTTTGGAGCTTTTGTAGATATTGGAGTTCATCAGGATGGACTTGTTCATATAAGTCAGTTGTCAGATAAATTTGTGAAGCACCCACTTGATGTAGTTCAAGTAGGAGATATAGTTCAGGTAACTGTACTTGAAGTAGACGAGAAGAGAAAGAGAATATCCCTTAGCATGAAATAAAAATTATTTTAAGAATATGTTGAAATGTGATGGTAAAAGTATTATAATGAACTTGAAAATTTAAAATATAATCTTCAGGGCGGGGTGTGATTCCCCACCGGCGGTATAGCCCGCGAGCCATAATTGGTATGATTCGGTGAAATTCCGAGGCCGACAGTAGAGTCTGGATGAAAGAAGGTAAAATGTAGTGTTTATTAGCCCTGATATTTTATCAGGGCTTTTTTAACTTACCTTAGAAGGTTATACACAATGTTTTAGGGGGATGTTAGATATGAGAAGTAATAAATTAAACAGGCTAGTAAAGATATCATTGTTAGGTGTAATTGGATTTTTACTTATGTTCATAGAAGTTGCAATTCCTGTGTTCCCATCATTTTTACAGATTGATATAAGTGATTTACCGGCTTTAATAGGTACTTTTGCACTTGGACCTGGAGCTGGAATTGCCATAGAGCTTTTAAAGAATATACTTCATGGAATATTTGATGGAAAAACAGCATTTATAGGAGAGTTCGCAAATTTTGCAGTGGGTTCAGTTTTAGTATTTACAGCAGGATATTTATATAACAGACATAAAACTAAAAAGACAGCAGCAATTAGCCTTGGGGCAGCAACTATTGCTATGTCAGTATCTGCTGCAGTGTTAAACTACTTTATATTACTTCCACTTTATGAAAAACTACTTAATTTCCCTATAAGTGCAATGGTAGCAGCAGCAGGAAAAGTAAATGGAAGTATAACAGATATAAATACTTTGATATTATTTGCTATTGTACCATTTAATTTATTAAAGGGAGTACTACTTACAGCACTTACACTACTTTTGTATAAGAGTGTATCACCAGTATTGAAACAAGAGCAGAGTAAAAGTAGGGGTTTAGCAGAACATAACAATTAGAAAAGAATCTGGGTTTATCCCAGATTTTTTTATTTTATCTTTATGAAAAAACATTTTTGTACGATAATTTATACATAACTTAAAAAGAGAATAAATTTATAAAGGGTGATGAATTTGCCAGGTATATGGAATGTAAACAGTAGTTATAATGTAGATAACAAGCGCATATCTACTAAATTATCTTTTGAAGTAGGTGAAAGATTTTCTGCTAGGATTTTAGATCTAAAAAAGTCTACAGGAGAAATACTTTTAAAACTTTTAGATGGATGGCAATTTTCTGCAGAAATAGAAAACCCAGTAGATTTTTTGCCAAATAAACTTGTAAGACTAGAAGTACAAGGGTTCGAAAATGGAAAACTTAAATTAAAAATTGTGAACTCACAAGATGGAGAACAAAGGGTCGGCAAAGATCCTATAGGTAGTTTTATTAGAGAGTTCGGTGATCTTAATTTAAGTAGTGATGACTACCAGCTTGTAAAAAGCATGCTTAAGCACGAAATACCACTTACCAAAAGCAATATTTCTAATATAAAAACTACCCTGGATTTTATAGACAAAATAAAAAATGATCCTAATGAAGAGAATGAGTTTATAAATAAATATTTAGATAGTAGAGGTATATCCCCTGAAAGCACAGAAGGTAAATTTACCACCAGTACATTAAAAAATTTTTTTACCCAACTAAAACAGATAAGTGGTAATGATTTGCTTACTTTTCTGGAAAACAATATGGAACTAAACGAAGATAATATAAAAAGTTTTAACAATGTATTTAAAAAGGATGGCACCATATATAACGAAATAAAATCCTTGGGAGAAAATCTATCTGGACAGAATTCCACTAATGTACAAACCCCAAACCAAGTTGAAGGTACAAAAGACAATTTAAAAGTTATTTCCGAAAAGGCTCAAGCTGAAGTATATAGAAGTGAAGATAGTGGCAGTAAAGCAATAAATATACCTACTAAGGATAATACTGCTTCTACACAGAATGAAAAAGATACTCTTAGTAGAGCAGGTACAGAAAGGGCCAGTGTGGAAAATAAAACTGTTTTAAATAGTGAGGGATTGGATGTAAGTAAGTTAAATGAGATTTTAAATAAAACCAAAAATTCAGTAGGTGAAGAAAAAACTCAATACCCCAATATAGAGCAGCCATCTAATGTAAAAGAGGATATTTCATCTAAAGACATAGAGCAGCAGACAAGTGTAGGTAAAGATATTTCTTCTAAAAATATAGAACAAAAAACAGGTACAGATAAAGGTATTTCTCCTAAAAATATAGAAAATTCGGAACAAAAAGATACTTCAAATACGGTTTTAAAGTTTTCTGAAAAAGAAGGCAGTAAAGTTGAAAGTCCTCATCACAATAATTTTGTAAAGCAAAATGGTATGGATGACATTGTAAGCCAGATAAAAGAACAGATAAACATAAAGACCAGTGAGATGAAGGATATTATAAGAACAGTTTTAGATCAAAAAGGAGATGGCAAAAATCAACTTAGTGGAAATATTGCACAAGTGCTTAACAATAACATGAACGATTTTAAAGTATTCAATACTGTATCTAATTCATACTATTATATGGATGTTCCTATAAATTTAAATCAACAAGATTATCAATGCAAACTGATGATTAAGGATGAAAGGAAAAAAGGAAAAAAAATAGATTCTACTAATGTAAAAATAGTAACTTCTGTAAGTACTGAAAATATGGGTACAGTAGATGCATATTTAAGCGTTAAAAATAGTAATATGGATATAGATATCAAATGCAATAAGGAATGGCTTAATTTATTTAAGAAAACTGAAAAAAGGGTATTGGAGAGCTTATCTGATATAGGGTATAATGTATATGTTAGATTTGATGAAAAGAAAGAAGAGATGAACATATCAACTTGTAGAGAATTTTTTCAGGATAATGATATAGGTGTTATAAATACAAAGGCGTAACTTTAGGCATTTTTTCAAATATCTTACTGATTATTATGAACTCATTACTGAACTCTTATTGAAGGGGAATATTATGGATAAGAAAAAGAAAGCAGCAGCTTTAAAATATGAATATAATTATGAAGCACCTATAGTTACTGCAGCAGGCATAGGTCAAATAGCGGATAATATATTGAATAAGGCAAAAGAGAGCGGTGTTCCTATAGTTTATGATAAAGAGCTTGCCAATCTTTTGAGTAATGTGGACATAGGGGATAATGTGCCTTTTGAGTTATACGATGCGGTAGCTAAAGTAATAGCTTATGTGATAGATATAGATAAAAATATAAGTAGAAGGTGATTATTTGGCTTTATTTGCAATATCAGATTTGCATTTGGATTTAACTGGGAGTAAGCCTATGGATATTTTTGGAAATAACTGGACTAATCATGATGAAAAAATTAGAAAAAATTGGAACAGCAAAATAACTAGTGAAGACAAGGTATTGATATCAGGAGATATATCTTGGTCTATGAATATGGAAGGAGGAGCTTGTGATTTAGAGTGGGTGCACCAACTTTCAGGAACAAAATTGATGATAAAGGGAAATCATGACTATTGGTGGAACAGTATTACTAAACTAAATAATATGTATGAAGACATGGGTTTTATACAGAATAATTTTTTTGCCTATAAGGATTATGGAATATGCGGTACAAGAGGCTGGAATTGTCCAGAAAGTGATAATTTTTCTGCTCATGATGAAAAAATATATAAAAGAGAACTTTTAAGAATGAAAAATTCTTTAAATTGTGCAGTAGAGGCAGGATATAAAAAATTTATAGTAATGATACATTATCCACCTATAAGTGAAAAGTTCATGTCTTCGGGATTTACAGATATATTTGAGGAATATGGTGTAGAGAAGGTTATATATGGGCATCTTCATGGAGAATCTTTGTCCAAGGCTGTAACGGGAAAATTAAATGGAGTAGAGTATATACTAGCTTCTGCAGATTATGTAAAATTTAATCCCATAAAAATAATATAGAGTAAACTTAAAAATAAGTTTACTCTAAAAATATATGAACAGGTTATTTGTGAAATTTAGAAAAAAGACCATGCTTTTTATTATCCACTGAATCATCTGCAGCATTATTATTTTCAGTTTTAGTTATTATATTCTTTATAAGATATTTCTGATCTCTAGCTAAATTTTTAATTTTTTGTGATGCTATAGTAGAAGTTGTTACCTCACTGAACCAGATTATGGAGTCTTCTTCTCTGCCTGTACGTCGCATAAGTTCTCCTATAAGATACATTGTAGTAAACTTATCCATACCATATATAGGAGAAGGTTCATTGTAGTATGCATTTTGAAGGTTTTCTAATGCCTGGTTTAAAAATTCCATTTCTTTTTTTTCATCTTCCTTAAGTCTGTACATCCAGGCGATTTTTAAAGAATTCATTGCTTTTTTACTAGATTTAGCATTTATAATGTAATAATTTAAAAGAGATAACTTGTACCTTGTTATAGCTAAATCTATATCATATACTTCAGGATAATTCTTGCTTTTCCACTTAGGAGAGATTTTTTCCCTAATTATGTTTGCATCATAATCACTCAGGTGTTCAAAATCACTTTTCATAGCCGAATAACCACATTCATCACATACCCATACGTCATAAAAATAAGGATTTATAATAGAATATCTTATAAAAAAGTCAGAATCTTTTTTTAGTATCCTATAAGAAGATTTCTTAATAGCTCTTGCATTAAAATTATTATCACAAACAGGACATACTACTTTTTTATTGTAAAGTAATAGTTTTTGTCTTTCTTCTTCACTTAAGCCATCATCTTCATTTAAACTTTTTAGACCCAAAGAGTTTTTTTTAGACATATCCGCAGCCACCTTCATTATGAATAATATATTATTTGTATTGATTGTTAAGTTATAATATTATTATATCAAAAAAATTATTAAAATTATACTATTAAATGTATAGAGAACATATATACTATATTGAATAATTTAAATTTTTGATATAATAATAATGTACTTATATAATTCGTTGGGGGTGATTTATGTGGCAATAGGGGAATGGAAAACATTTTTAATACCATATAGTCAAGCTGTTGAAGAGTTAAAAGTGAAATTTAAAAGTATAAGAAAAGAATATAGAAAAAAGAATGAATACTCACCAATAGAATTTGTTACTGGAAGAGTAAAGGAGATATCTAGCATATTAGAGAAAGCCAATAAATTCAATATACCTCTTGACAGAATAGGTTATGAGATGGAAGATATAGCTGGTATTAGAGTTATGTGTCAGTTTGTAGATGATATAGAAAAGGTAGTTGAGATAATAAGAAATAGGAAAGATATGAGTATAATGTATGAAAAAGATTATATATCTAATGTGAAGGAAAGTGGATATAGGAGTTATCATGTAATAATTAAGTACCCTGTTAATATGGCAGAGGGTGAGAAAGAAATACTAGCTGAGTTTCAGATAAGGACTCTTGCCATGAATTTTTGGGCTACTATAGAGCACTCGCTGAATTACAAATATAAGCAGGATATACCTGGTGGAATAAAATTGAAACTTAAGAGTGCGGCAGATGCAGCTTTCCAGCTTGATCAACAGATGCTTGAGATTAAGGATGAAATAAAAGATGCTCAAAAGTTGTTTGAAGTAAAATCAAGCTTGGTTTCTGATATAATGAACAATATACTTACTATGTCTTCTATGGGAAAGTTAACTGAATCAACTAGATATCAAGTCCAGTTAAATAATTTAATTGAAGAGGGAGAAGTATCTGAACTTGTAAGCTTACTCCGATCTACAGAAAAGTTACTTCAAATGTATAAATAGCTGTCATGTTACAATTCAGTTGCAAGTTTTAACCAAAACTAGCAACTGAAATTAATAATGACAGCTATTTACATATTGTTATTTTGCTACTATATTTACAAGCCTGCCTTTTACAACTATGACTTTCTTTATATCTTTACCGTCTAAAAGAGATTTTATATGTTCATTAGAAAGAGATAACTCTTTTATCTGGTCTTCTTTTAAGTTCGTGGATACATTTATTTTAGCTTTGATTTTACCATTTATCTGAATAGCTATTTCTGCCTCATCTCTTATAAGTGCATTGGGTTCAAAATCAGGCCATTTTTCATTAAATATGGAATAGCTTTTTCCTAGAGATTCCCATTGCTCTTCTGCAAAGTGAGGTGCAAAAGGCGCTATGATTTTTACAAAATCAATTACAGTATCTTTTAGCAGCGATACATTTTTATCTTTTTGCTGAATGTACTTTGAAAGTGCATTTGTAAATTCCATAATTCTAGCTATAGATGTATTAAATTGAAATTTATTAGCATCTTCTGATACAGATTTGATTGAAAAGTTTCTTGTATAGTTAAGATCCTTTTCGGCAGCATCCATAGAAGTTTTTCCAGTATCTCCACTTTCTATAATTTCTTTTACGGAAGAGATAGTTCTTTCAATTCTATCTACAAATTTACTTATGGATTTAATTCCGTCATCGTTCCAGGCTCCACCTTCGCTGTAGTCAAATCCAAACATAAGATACATTCTAAATACGTCAGAACCATATTCTTGTATGCAGTCATCTGGAGATATGGTATTTCCTTTTGACTTACTCATTTTTTGGCCATCAGGACCAAGTATTATGCCTTGATGTCTAAGAGATAGGAAAGGTTCGTCAAAGTCTAAGAACCCCATATCCCTAAGAGCTTTAGTAATAAATCGGGCATACAGAAGATGCATACAAGCATGTTCAGGACCGCCTACGTACATGTCTACTGGAAGCATTTTATCTATTTTAGCTTTATCAAAAGGTTTTTCACTATTTTTATTATCAACATACCTTAAATAATACCAGGAAGAGCATACAAATGTGTCTAAAGTATCGGCTTCTCTTTTTGCTGGACCTCCGCAGCAAGGGCATGTAGTATTCATGAATTCTTCTGATTTTAAAAGAGGAGACTTACCATCAGGAGAAAATTCTACATTATAAGGGAGTTTAACTGGCAGTTGATCTTCTGGTACAGGAACTATTCCACATTTTTCACAATATACTATAGGAATAGGAGTTCCCCAATATCTTTGTCTTGAAATTAACCAGTCTCTTAGTCTGTAATTTACTTTTCCAGATCCTAATCCCATACTTTCAAGCTTTTTAGTTACTGCTTCTTTGCCTTCTTTTGTAGTTAGACCATTGAATTCACTGCTATTTATCATTTTGCCATGTTCTACATAAGGTAAGGAATCTCCACCTTCTATAACTCTTTCAATAGGGAGCTTATATTTTGTTGCAAATGCAAAGTCTCTTTCATCGTGGGCAGGAACTGCCATTACGGCACCAGTACCATAAGTATTTAGTACATAATCTCCTATCCATATAGGGACCTTTCTGCCATTTATAGGATTTATAGCATAAGAACCACTGAATACACCAGTTTTTTCTCTTGTAATTGATTGTCTTTCGATTTCACTTTGTTTTTTAGCTAAATCTTTGTATTTTTCTACTTTATCTTTATATTCTTCTTTGGTCAATTTATCAACTAATTTATTTTCAGGTGATAAAACTACATAAGTAACACCAAATAAGGTATCAACTCTTGTGGTAAATACGCTGAACTCAATATCGGAATCTGCTACTTTAAAAGTTACGTTTGTACCGGTGGATTTACCTATCCAATGTCTTTGCATAGCCTTTGTTTTTTCTGGCCAATCCAGCTTATCTAGGCACTGAAGAAGTTCTTCTGAATAATCTGTAATCTTGAAGAACCATTGAGTTAAATCCTTTTTAGTTGCCTCAGTACCACATCTTTCACAAAATCCATCTTGTACCTGCTCATTTGCAAGTACTGTTTTACAGCTAGGGCACCAGTTTACAGGGGCATTTTTTCTATAAGCTAAACCATGTTTATATAATTGTAAAAATAACCACTGGTTCCATTTGTAATACTCAGGATGACAGGTAATTACTTCGTTTTCCCAGTTGAACATTGCACCCATAGATTTAAGTTGTTTTTCCATAGTAGCTATATTTTTTTCTGTTGAGTCACTTGGGTGTATTCCAGTTTTAATAGCATAGTTTTCTGCAGGAAGACCAAAAGAATCAAAACCCATTGGTTGGAACACATTATATCCCTGCATTTTCTTAAGTCTTGCCCAGGAATCTACAGGAGCATAGTTAAACCAATGTCCTGCATGAAGTTTACTACCTGAGGGGTAGGAGAACATCTCCAGTACATATAATTTTTTATCTAAATTGTTATCGTCAAATTTATAAAGTGATGTTTCTTCCCATTTTTTTTGCCATTTTTTATCAGTTTCGATACTGTACATAATATCTTCTCCTTTATTTGTAATTTAATATAGCCTTTACGCTTTTGTAAGCTAAAGAAGTCTAGTAAAATTGTGGTGTTTATTTGTTGCTAGAATATAAAAAAATCTCTCATCTCTTAAAATTAAGAGACGAAAGATTTAGCTTCCGCGGTACCACTCTAATTAAACCCATAAACTGGTTTCACTCAAAAAATAACGGTTCATACCGTATCTGATTTTCTTCAGATAAGCTCCTAAGGTGAGTTCGCATTATGTTCACACTGTTTTTCACCTAACAACAGCTCTCTTTAGTGATATAAATACTACTGTTCCTTTTTCAAAGCTAAATATTAGTTTATTTCTCATTTTATAATATTAAACAGTTCTCTGTCAAGAATTTATTCTTAAATTTTATTTTAAAAAAGAACTCCTAAAATAAAGAGTTCTTTCTTGGCTGCCCATGCTGGACTCGAACCAACACATACCTGTTCCAGAGACAGGTGCCTTACCATTTGGCGAATGGGCACTGTTATTTAAATCTCAACAATAAACATTATATCACCATAAATTCATATGTCAATAGTTTATCATTAAATACAATACTATTTTATTATTTTTAAGATATACCTGTTAACATAATTTATAAATAAGGTTAATAAATAGTCATATATTAGAAAAGCTATTTGTGCACCTAATACTATTAAATAGGGACTTATTTTTATTTTTAAAAGACCAGGGAAAAATAGACTGTAAAGTAGAAATAGCACTAATAAACATATATTAAAAAAAGCAAGTTTTAGTATAATTTCAAGAGGTAATTTCCTGAGTTTCTCAACAAAATATTTTATTAATCCATAGAGACCAAAAAATACTATGTAGGAAAGTACTGTGATTTTAAACCCGCATATTAAAAGGGATAGTAGGGAAGTAGCTGCATAAATAGTAATAGCATTTTTGTAATCTGTAACGAGCACCGATAATGGTATGATAAAAGAAGTCAAAGCAAGAAGAAATCCCTTATTCACTGGAACTATGCCACTTAAGTATATTAAAATGACTCCTAAGGTAGTTAAAAAACCTCCTTTAGTCATATTGGAGGTTTTATTTTGAGATTTTGTCATTTACATCCACCTCTTTTTTAGATTGACAATTTTAGCAATTTCCACCTCCACATAAGCAGTCTAAACAATATAATGTAGCACAGATGTTACATATGTCAGGGTCTCTTCTCCTGTTGTCATAATAAGGTTGTCTATAGGAATTATTCATACCCCTTAACTTGTTTAATGCCTCTTGGTATTTAAAATTATTTGGATCAAGACTGCAGGCAGTGCTTAAATTAGTGCTAGCCTGGTCATACCAGCCTTTTCTAGTATTTAAAATTCCCATGAGGTAGTGCCATTCTGCATCTCTTGTATTTATTTCCATGAGTTTTGATTCTGCACTGCTTAAATTCCCATTATAAATATCATTTTCTACAGATTGATATGTGCTAGAATTGCTGCCAGTATAGGCATCACTACTTCCATTATTATATGTATTTGTCCCTTCATTTTTCATCAAATAGTCATAGGCTTCATTTATGTCTCTCATTTTATCCTCGGCTAAATCCTTAAGTGGATTATTACCATACTGATCAGGATGATATTTTTTAGCTAAGGTTCTATAAGCTTTTTTTATTTCATCTTTTGAAGCATTTTCATTTATTTCAAGTACTTCATATGGATTTTTCATCTTTGTAAACACCCCTTTTAAAAACTTTATCCATTTTATCTAAAAGTCCATATTGTAATATATTGTGTAGTAATTCTTCATTCTTTTTTATAGGAAGTTTTTCAAAAGTATTCATGCACTGTGCAGCACAAGTACCTAAAATGAAATCAATTCTAGTTTCTATTTCTTTAGAAAATTTTTCATAGCTTAAATTTTCTGCGTTAAAACATTTGTTTATAACATTAAATTTTCCCTTTGACATATCATCACGTAAATCATCTAAAGCATCTATAATATATATCCATTTTCCAAGGTTATATCCAAGAAAGTACAGTTCCTCTTTAATTTTTTCACACTTAAAAGAACTTAATATAAATCCAGTAAGGTGTGCAAAAGGATGAGCTATCATATCTATGGATTTATTATTAGTTTTCTTTTCAAGTTCATAAAGATTGCTTAAATTTTCTTTTATATGTATGAAAACTTTTTTATAATTTTCATCTGTTTTGTTAAAGTATGTTTTGAGACAAATCGAAAATATCTTGCTTTTTAAAGAATGTTCGTCGACTGTGTCATCCAAAAGTTTGAAATAACTTAGATATATATTGCAAAAAGCTGCATATTTCAGAGAATCATTGTCCTTTAAAAAAATTTTTTTTTGCAGGGGATGAAGGATACATCTTTTTTTTACATAAGTTTGTTCACCGGTTTCTAAAGAGTCTAAAAGCAGCGCAAGAAAAGTCATGTCATAATTTAGAGAGATCCTAGGAACATTTCCAATGTTATATTTTATGGACCTGCATAATCCGCAATAATAAGCTTTAAATTTTTCATAATCTTTTATTTTAAGCTCCATTTTGTATGGAGTTACATAACCAAACATAGATTCTCCTATTTTTCATTTAATATTTCATATATAGTTTTGGAGGTAGTATCTTTTATGGAATATCCAAGTAACTCTACCAGTTCATTTAATTCACCATCACTTTTAGTTTCTATTTCTATATAAGGGAAAGGACAGAAGGATGTATCATTTATGTCTATTTCAATTAAGCTGTTTTTATATTTGTAACTTTCCCGATATTTTTTTATAGATTGAAGTAAATTTAGTCCAAGTGATTTAAATATTTTTTTACCTGCTTCTGCGTCAAATATTTCAGTTTCATTTTCTTCCATTACTTTATATTTTTGCTGACTTAAAAGTTTTTTAGTAGTCATGTAAAAATGGGTTGAATTGTGGAGGAGATCTTCTACAACTCTTATTCTAGCATAGCCTTTATTTTTTATAAGACGTCCATCTTTAAAGTCATATATATAATTTGTTTGATTTTCCATTTTAACATTTATAGCTTTCATCTGTTTTAGTTTTAATCTTATATGATCAGGATCTATTTTTATTATTCTTGTTTCACACTCTTCCAAAGAATTCACTCCCTATGAAAAACTATTGTTATTTTGAATTATACCATAAAAGTTAATATCTAAAGGTTAAATTAATAAAAATTTAATAAGAGGCTTCCTTAAACCTAATAAGGAAGCCTCTTATTTTTTATTTTAAGGAATTTGCAGAACCAAGAACATTATCTATTTTGTATTCTACTACTTTTTGTATTTCATCTCTTCCTGCACCTAAGTATTTTCTTGGATCGAAAACTTCTGGTTTATCTCCAAAAGTTTTTCTCACAGCAGCAGTCATAGCTAATCTCAAGTCAGTATCCATATTTATTTTGCATACAGCCATTGAAGAAGCTTTCCTAAGCATATCTATTGGTATTCCTTTAGCACCAGCTAAATTTCCTCCATACTTATTGCAAGTTGCTACTGCTTCTTGATCTACAGCGGAAGCGCCATGAAGTACTATAGGAAAATCTGGAAGCTTTTCCTGAACTTTTTCAAGTATGTCAAATCTTAATTTAGGTTTGAAGTTTGGTGGAAATTTGAATGCACCATGAGAAGTACCTATAGCTATTGCTAGTGAATCTATACCAGTTCTATTTACAAAGTCTTCTGCTTGATCTGGATCGGTATATATATGTTCTGCAGCAGATACATCATCTTCTACTCCAGCAAGTACACCAAGCTCTGCTTCCACTACTACTCCGTGGTCATGAGCATATTTTGCAACTTCCTGAGTTTTTGCTACATTTTCTTCATAATCAAAATGGGAACCATCAAACATTACTGAAGTAAAACCATTTTCTACACACAACTTTACAGTTTCAAAATCAGGACCATGATCTAAGTGAAGTGCAAGATCAATACCTGTTTCTTCTATTGCAGCGTCTACCATGGCTTTTAAATATTTAGGACCTGCATATTTTATTGCACCTGCTGAACATTGCAAAATAACAGCAGAGTTTTTTGCCTTTGCTCCATTAACTACACCTTGAATTATCTCCATATTATTAATATTAAAAGCGCCTATTGAATATTTTCCTTCATAAGCTTTTTTGAACATGTTTTTAGTAGTAACTAATGCCATTATTATTCCACCTTCCAATATAATATTTTATAGCTATAATATAGGGATTCTAAGTGAAAGCTAGATGTATACACATGGATATATTATAAGCAATTCAGTTTATTCTTATGTTTTATTAATATAAAAATAAAATATTTTTACATATAAATCTATAAGTTTAAGTTATGAACCCTATATAAAGTTTTTAAAGTTATGGACAAACTTATTTTTTAAACATTTTTACAATATTAGCTAGTTAAGCCTAAAGGTACTAAACGTACAATTACAGTATATCAGAAGTAAATCCTTTTTACCATAAATACAATATGGAATATATAAAATTTAAATAGAAAATTGAATTTAAAATAGATTTTGGATGTTTAATTGCTCCATTTTCAGTATGTGATGCAGCAAATTTTTTATTACATTTATAGAGGCTAGGGATTCTTCTCCATTTCTATATGTTATATGCTGCATTAATTTCCATAACTCACTGTTTATATTGTCTATTTCATTATGATTTGAAAAAATTGATACCTTTGGTGAATATTTTTTCCACTGAACCATGAAATTCTCATAATTCTTACGGGCTTCATCCCAGGAATTTGATTCAATGGATTTTTCTATTTTTATGTTTGAACTTTCTAATTTACTACATATTGTATTTAAATATTGTATTGAAAATAGTATAGATAGCATCATCAGTATGAATAGGGTAAAAGATGTTATAGAACTTTTCATTTAATCACATCCTGTGTATTTTTTTCTTTTAGTTGGTAATAAAATTTTCCTTTTGAATCCAGTAAAGCTACTAATATGTTTTTTGTAGAAATTATGCTGTTTTTCTTCATCATTTGTTTGAGCCAAGCTTCATCCTTTTTTGCTATAATTAAATTTTTAAAGTTTATTTTACCATCTATTATGAGTGTTATGGGTAGTACATCTTGAGAAGGTTTTATTTTTAAATCCGTTTTAGTTACAGGGGTGAGTTCGGTTTTAGGTATAACAGAAAGTTGACCACTGGTTTCAAGTATGGCATATTCTACATCGGATAAATTGTAATATCCTTGCATTCTCAGTTCTTCCATTAAATCATTTATATTAAATTTTTCATCCTTTAATTTTTTTAAGTCCAGCTTTCCTTTATCAATTAATATGGTTGGTTTTCCACTAAAAAACAATCTTATTTTTTCGCTTTTAAGCTGGAGCAGCGCTAAAAGAGTTTGTAAAGTCAAAAGAGTTATTATTGGAATTATACCGTGAATTATAGAAATTCTGGTATCTTGCATTGGAAGAGAAGCTAATTCGGATATCATTATTGCTACAGCTAATTCAAAAGGTTCCATTTCACCTATCTGCTTTTTACCCATAAGCCTCATGGATATTACAACTAGTAAATATAAGATAATAGTTCTAAAAAGTACTATGAACATAAAATACCACCCTTCAAGTTGCAAATTATATATTGAAAATATATATCTATTTATATATTTACATTAATACAAAAAAATATAAGTAAAAATGAGAACATTTTAGAATAAATATGAAGTATAATGATAGTAGCACTTAATTTAGTAAGATATTTAGGTCAAAGGGGATGATTATATGGGGAAGGTAAGTACTAAATTGATGTACAAAGATATTTGTGAAATACAAGAGAAAGACAGAAAAGATTTATTAAATCTTAAAGTTGGGCAGAAAGATATATTGGTTAAAAAGGGAACAAGTTTGTATAAAATATTTAAGGACAATTATCCTGTACAGGACATACCTGTGGTACTTGCGAAAGTCAATGAAGAATATTTTGAACTTACTAATTCATTAGAGAAATCTGGGACTTTTAAGATAGTAGATATAAGGGACAAGTTAGGAAATAAAACCTATGCAAGAACACTTCAATTTGTTCTTATTAAAGCTGTATATGATTTATTTAATGGGGCAAAAGTTACTATAGAGCATTCTTTAAGTAAAGGTATATTTGGGGAAATTCATAAAGATACTCCTCTTTGTGAAGATGATATAAAGAAGATAAAAAAGAAAATGGAAGAGATAATAAAACAGGATATACCTATAAAAAAAATAGGGATGCCTAAAGAATGTGCAATAGAGATTTTTAGGAACTATGGTATGGAAGATAAAGTAAGACTTTTAAATTATGTAAAGACAGATGAGGTAAAGTTATATGAATTAGATGGCAGATATGACTATTTTTATGGATCTATGGCATTTTCTACGGGAGTATTGAAGATATTTGATTTAATGTATTATGAGCCAGGATTTATACTAAGGTATCCTGTGGAATCTGATCCTCATAACTTGCCTAAATTTGTAGAATATAAAAAATTAAGCAAGATATTTTATGAAACTGAAAAATGGGGAAATATACTTGAAGTAGGAGATGTAGGATCTCTAAATCATAAAGTTGAAAATAAAGAAATTGCATACATGATAAGGGTAGCGGAGGCACTTCATGAAAAGAAAATTGCTTATATATCTGATATGATAAGCGAAAGAAAAAATGTAAAAGTTGTGTTGATTGCAGGACCAAGTTCTTCTGGAAAAACTACTTTTTCAAAAAGACTTTCAATACAATTAAGAGTTAATGGAATAATACCTGTGCCAATTTCACTGGATGATTACTTTGTAGATAGGGATCATACACCGAAAGATGAAAATGGGAATTATGATTTTGAATCTATATATGCCCTTGATTTAAAACTTTTTAATGATGATCTAGAAGCACTTATGAGGGGAGAAGAAATTGAAGTACCCACATTTGATTTTAAAACAGGATGTAGAAAATGGGTTGGCAACAAGCTGAGGCTTCCGGAAAAAGGTGTAATTGTAATTGAAGGAATACATGGATTGAATGAACTTCTTACTTCTGCTATTCCAAAAGAAAATAAATTTAAAATATATATAAGTGCTCTTACTCAATTAAACTTAGATAATCATAATAGAATAGCTACTACTGATGTGAGAATTATAAGGAGAATAGTTAGAGATTTCCTTTTTAGAGGGTATAGTGCGGAAGATACTTTAAAGATGTGGCCTTCTATAAAAAATGGAGAAGAAAAAAATATATTTGTATTTCAGGAAAATGCAGATGTTATGTTTAATTCTACGTTAGTGTACGAGCTGTGTGTACTAAAGGATTATGCACTTAAAGAATTGGACGGTATAAGTAGCTCTAGCCCTGTGTATTATGAAGCATTGAGACTTAAAAGTTTCCTCCATTTCTTTAAATCAGTGGATGTTAAGTTTGTTCCCGATAATTCTATTTTAAGGGAATTTATAGGCGGAAGTTGTTTCTATAGTTGATAATTGTTATGGCATAAATAACTTTACTTTATGAGGTGAAAAAAAATGGATGAATCAGAACTCAGAAATCTGCTAGAAAATATTAAAGAAAACAAAACAGGGGTGGAAGAAGGAATTGAAAAATTGAAGGATCTTCCATTTAAAGATTTAGGATATGCTATGGTAGACAACCATAGAGAAATAAGAGTTGGCTACCCTGAAATAATATATTGTGAAGGTAAAACTGTAGATCAGGTAAAGGGAATTGTTGAGTTTATGCTTACCAAAGATAATAATATACTGGGAACTAGAGCTAGTAAAGAAATGTATAAAGCTGTAAAAGAAATTTGCCCTTATGCAAAGTATAATGAATCAGGGAGAACTATAACTATAGTAAAAAACTCCAAAGAGAAGACGGAATCATATATAGCTATAGTTACGGCAGGAACATCAGATATACCTGTAGCAGAAGAGGCTTTTGAAACTGCTAATATTTTTGGAAATAAAGTAGAAAAAATTTTTGATGTAGGTGTAGCGGGAATACACAGGATGTTTAATAAATTAGATACTATAAGAAAAGCTAAAGTAATTATAGTAATTGCAGGTATGGAAGGTGCACTTGCTAGCGTCATAGGAGGTCTTGTTGATAAACCTGTTATTGCAGTACCTACAAGTGTAGGATACGGAGCGAGTTTTGGAGGAATAGCTGCTCTTCTTTCAATGCTTAACAGTTGTGCCAGCGGGGTAAGTGTAGTAAATATTGATAATGGATTTGGGGCAGGATATATTGCTAGTATTATAAACAAGCTTTAGGTAAACAGAGTTTCTGGTATTATATTTCGCAGATGTAAGTTAAAAAGATCCTGTTGCACTAAAAAACTAGTGTAACAGGATTTTTTTAGTTAATTATTTATTTCAAATACCTTATCTAATCGTGTCATATTAAAAATTTTCATAACATCTGCATTTCTAACTGAATAAAGTTTAAAGCTCCCATTCATGCTTTGGCATTTTTTGTAAATTGAAACTAAAACTCCAAGTCCAGTACTATCAATAAAAGTACACTTACTAAAATCCAATGAAAAGTTTTTTTCACCTTTATCTATTAGAGAATTAAGTTTTTGTCTAAGATCATCTGCTTCATCAACAGCAAAGTTTTCTGGTATTTCAATATTTAAATCCTTCATTTTAAATCACCTCAAATTGTAAATTTTTCTACAAGATTGTTTAAGGATACGGCTAATGCACTAGATTCTTCAGCACTAGCTGCCACATTTTCAATTGCTGAATTTTGTTCTTCAGCAGATGCGGCAACTTCTTCACTGCTAGCTGCAGTGTTTTCAGTAATAGTGGCAACTGTATTAATAAGATTTACTATTTTATCAGAAGTAGCAACTTCATCTTTTGTCACATCTACTATTTCATTTACATTGTTCGATATTTGATTTACGGCGTCTATGATGCTTACAAAAGATTTATCGGCATCTTTTGCTATTACTACACCAGATTTAACTGCATCCTTGCTGGAATTCATGTTTTTTACAGCTTTGGTTATTTCATTTACCATTTCGCTTACCAATGAAGATATTTCATTTGCTCCAGTGTTAGTTTCTTCTGAAAGTTTACGAACTTCTTCTGCCACTACGGTAAAGCCCTTTCCGTGTTCTCCTGCTCTTGCTGCTTCAATAGCTGCGTTTAGTGCTAGTAAGTTAGTTTGAGATGAAATACTGTTTATAGTATCAATAATTCCACTTACTTTTTTAGAAAGCTTCTGCAGGACTTTTAAAGTAGTTTCTGTTTCAACTGATGATTTACGGATATTTTCAATGGCATCAACTGTATTTTCAATTTTATTTCTTCCTTCTTCTGCAGTGTCCATGGTATGTTTGGAATTCTTTTTAGCTGTGAGTGCCCTATTTTGCGATATTTGAACCAAACTTGACAGTTGAACCAAGACTTCTGATACTTCTACAATAGAGCTATTCTGAGTTTCAGCATCTTGTGCAACTTTTTCTATAGTGCCAGCCATTTGTTCTGTTGTAGAACTTATTTCCTCATTAGAAGAGGCTAGTTCTTGTGAAGAAGCAGCCAAATTTTCTGATGCATCTCTGACATTATGTATTGTATTATGCTGATGTTCAATCATTTTATTAAAGTATTCACCTAATGTCTGTAATTCGTCTTCTGTATTTATTTTAGACCTTACAGTTAGGTTACCCTCACCAGCTTTGGTCATTAAACTTTCTAATTGTTTAATTGGATTTATTATATCTCTCATAGAAAATCTATATGATAAAAATATTGTAATAAGTAAAGCTAATATAGCTATTATAATTGTAAAATTTCTAATACTTGAAGCAGGAGACATATATGTACTGCAGTCAGCTTCTACTGCTATAATCCAATTATTATTGGAAACAAATTTTCCAAACTTACGTGATCCGTTATAGCTATAGTATCCTTCAGAAGTTCTACTTGATTTAGCTTCATTTATTAAAGATTTTAACTGGCTATTAGAGTTATTTAAAATATTCTCTTTAAATACTTTATCTGTTTTAGGATGAGAGATAATAAGCCCATCTTTATTAATCATATATGCATATCCAAAGTTACCTAATTTGATGTTAGATACTCCTTTAAAAGGTATTATTCCGATTAATGTACCTACAATTTTATTGTCAATTTTTAAAGGATGAGCGATTCCTATTACAGGTTTGCCTGTAACTTTTGATATTAAAACAGTTTTTTTATCAGTGTTTTTAGAGCCTTCTAAAGCGTTTTTGACATAGTCTCTATCACTATAGTCAACGGTATAATTTTCACTTGAATTACTAATAATTCCTTTAGCTGATGTATTTGTGATAACTAGACTTTCTATTATACTACTGTTTTCTTTTTGTATTTTTTGTAGATAATTATAGACTTCATTGTTGTAGGTGGTATCACCTGAGGCAATTTTTGCCATACGTTCATCAGAACTTAAAATTTTAATATACTTGTCCACCGAATCTACTTTTTCATCTATAGACTGTACTGTTTGACTTGAAGTACTTTCTAATTGGTTTTTAATTGTATTTTGTAATAAACTAGAAGTCCTAATATAAGAGAAAGTTCCTAAAATAATAAGAGGGACAGTTATAAATACAAAGAACATTAAACCTAATTTATTTTTTAAACTTTTTTTCATTAAAATACCTCCAAACTTTCATACTCTTGTTTAATCGCTAAAACTCCCATCTTCTATAAAAATGGGAGATAAATAAATTTTACACTTGGGTAAGTTTTTAAAATAATTATAATGATGAATATTATTGTTATTTTCTAGCTAGCCAAAGACTTTTCTATAATTAGGGTATTTTGTTTTAATTCAATGTGATCTGAAAGATTCTTAATGAGAAATAATCCTCTTCCTTCATCTTCTAGTATGTTTTCAGTATCTAATTGTTCGTTAATTATTGTATCTTTAAATCCAGTACCACAATCCTTAATTTCAAATTGAACATTTGAATCATCATATATATATTTTAAATAAATAGGTTTGTCCATGTTCATATTATTACCATGCTTAAAGGCATTGGTTAAAGCTTCAGTAAGTATTAGCTTAATATCAAAATTGTACTTTGAAGCGTTTAGCTCAGCAGTGATTTTATCGATAATCTGTTTGTACTTGGACAAACCATATAAAATAAATTCATTACTTTTCATATATATCCTCCAAAATCATTTTATTTCCAAAGCGATTATTGTGCTGTCATCTTTTAATGCTCCGGTTTCATTGATTATGTCATTTAATTTAGCTTTCAAGTAATTTATAAATTCAGTTAATGTGTGTGATTTAAGATAACTTTTTCTAATTTCATTATCATTAAATATGAAGTCTAACCCATCCGTAGGAAAATAAAATCTATCACCTTCTTTAAAGGAAATCACATTTTCATCAAATACTGCATCTTGAAACATACCTAGAAAAGGACCTTTAACTATTAATTCTTGTGGATTGCAGTTGCTTTTTTGAAACATAAACTGGCTTATGCCAGCACCTGCTACTCTTGCTTCATTTTTGCTAAAATCTAAACTAAAACAGCAAGCAGCGATGCAGTGGTTATCACTTAAATAGTCAGCAATTTTTTTATTTAAAATCTTAACTATTTCAAGTGGATTACAGCTTATTAAAATTGCTTCACGAAATAGAACAAAAAATGCTAGTACGTTAAGAGCTGCTGTAATTCCTTTGCCGCTAACATCTCCAATTATTCCAAGAACTAAATCTTCATTGACTTTGTATAACCTAAAGAAGTCTCCACTTACTGTTTTAGCAGGCATGTACAGACTTTCTAATTGAAGCTTTTCAGGTATAGGAGATGTGTCTTCGATGTATTTCCTTTGAAGCTTAGAGGCTTCGTTTAGTCTCCTTTTCATATCAGAAATATTTCTAATTATTGCTTGAATGGCAGGGCTGCCTTTGTACATTAAATAACTTGCTGATATTTCTACATCTATTAAGGTATTACCATAGCGTACAATTTTATAGTCAGATATGGATTTAGATTTTTTACCTTCTAATATCTGTTTCATTCGCCTGTGAGCAGTTTTTATAAATTCCTTTGATACATATTTATAAATATTTTCTCCAATTATTTTATCATAGTCTGTACCAACTAAGTTACAGGCTTTGTGATTTGCCAGTACAATTTTACTATCTACTGTTATAATGATTGCTTCTGGTGAAAGATTAATAACTTTGCGGTACCTTTCTTCGCTTTCTCTAATTGTGTTTGCTAATATTTTTTTCTTAGTAATATCTTTTTGTTGTTCTACAATAAATACTACTTCTCCAAAATTATTCATCACAGGATTATAAGTGCAATCCATAAACTTGTTATATTCTGGAAAATATTTTTCTATTCTTATTAGTTTTTTGGTTCTAAGGGCTTCTTCTACGCCGCAGTCTTTGCAGTTTTCTTTCATATTTAAAATTTCAAAACACTTTTTACCTTTAACTTCATCTTTAGTTTTTTTATAAAACTTACATCCAGCTTCATTAAAAAATAGGATTCTACCATTGGAGTCAAATACCTTTATAATATCAGTAATACCTTTCAAGACTCCTTCTAAAATCCATAAGTTGTAATTTTCTTTATGTGCTTTACGTTTAGTAAAGCGTTTTAAACTATCTAGGTAAAGTGTTTCTTTATGATAAAGGTCACTTTCTCCTGATTTATAGTTCAAAGTATACCACCTCTGTACACACTAAATATAAAAATAATTTTTCAAGATTATGGTACTGAATGCTACCAATATAAATGATATACTCTAATGATACAATAATTATATATTTTTTTAAAGCCATATTGTATTTAATTTCACTAATAAGAATTAAATGGACATATTTATATTAAATTCAATATCGTTAAATTTATATATGCAAGAATAAAATTAATGCACTAATTATAAATTTTTGTAATCAGTGCATTAATTTTATTAAATAATAATATAGATAATATAGTAATACTATAGATTTCATAAGTGGAAGCTAGATTTATATATAACTCAACTTTCGCAGTTTAAAATATTGCGAAGCAAAGCTTCGCAAGTTAAGAATTAATAGTGAAAAATTAATAGTGAAGGATGATTTTTAGCTGTGGCAAAAAATCTTTAAATTTATATAAATCAGCAATATTTCGCTTTAGCGAAATGAGTGGTGAAAAGTTTAATCAAAGATTTTTGTAGTGTAACGGAAAAAAATCCACATTAACTATTAATTAAAAAAATTTTCTCCACCATGTTGCGAAAATCTTAAATTTGAGGCAGGGTGATAAATATTGTCCCATAGAAAAATAATTGAAGATTATTATTGTGATGTAAATAATTTAGCAGAGCTATTATCTAAATTAACTAATTCCTACAGACTGCTAATAGGTGGAGCTGGAGAATTAAATTCTATAGCAGGAGTGCACAAAGGTGAAGTTAAAGATTCTTTAAAAAGAGTATATAAGCTTGGAAATGTAATTGATAAAGTTGTGGATACATTAAAGGATTCTACTGAAGTATACTCAGAATACTGTAAACTTACTACTGAAGTTATAAAAGAAAAAATGCAAATTAAATATGTGGAAACAGAAATAGATGAAGAATTGTTTCTAAATAATTTAGATGATATGGATGAGGATGATGATACAAAAGGAGACTAAGTAAAATACATCTCTACTTAATCTCTTTTATAAAATGTGGTTATTTACTAAAATTAGAACTTCTTAAACCTATATTTACAAATCATAAGGTAAGAAAGTATTATGATAAGTAAAATGGTAAATTCTGCAGGAACAGGATGTCTAAATGTAATCAGACAATATAAAGCCATAAACATACCTGCAAAAGTTATTGGAATACCAAAAAATTGTCCATCAAAATCAGTAATATTAAATCTTGCCAGTCTATATGCTCCGCATATTGGTAATAACAATACTAATATATAACCTAATAATCCAAAAGTATAAAAATTATAGATATTAAATGCAAGAACTGATGGGGCAACTCCAAAAGAAACTAAATCTGCAAGAGAATCCAGTTGTTTACCTAATTCACTGGATACTTTTAAAAACCTAGCAACTCTTCCATCATATCTATCAGCTAAACATGCAAGTAGTATAAATATACCAGCCCATAAATAATTTTCTTGGAAAGACATCATTAGAGACATTATACCACAACTAAGATTAGCAAACGTAAACGCATTAGGCACTGAACTTCTAGCTATTTTAGCCACTGTGACCACTCCTTAAAAATAACAAAATTAAATTATATTCCCTTAACTTATTATAAAAAGTATATAATTACGTAAGTTAATTATACCTCATTTTATGAAAATAGTTAAGTACATAGTCTGTGTCTTTTCTATGACAAACTTGTGAATTTTCTGTTAAAAATATGCAGGGAACTTCAATTCACAACTAAAATCATTTTGGAAAAGCCTTTAATTTATAAATAAGTAATACATTTTCTATTGAATATTTATCAAAAATATGTAAATATTACATGTATAAGTTATAATACTAAAAGTGCATATAGAATTTACTCTTTATTTTATTATATATTTAGTAATTTAATTTATCTTTTAAAATTAGAAAAAGGATAGTTGTGGATTTATGAGAAATAGTAAAGAAAGTATTTTTAAGTGTTTGATAGTATTTTTTTTGGCTTTTACTATCATATTTATTCTATACAAATATAAAGGAAGTTTATATAGGATAAGTATGGATAGCATCAGAAGTTATATACAGAGTTATGGAAAATTTTCAGATATTATTTTCATTTTAATTTATACTATAAGACCTGTAGTGCTTATACTGCCTGCATCTCTTATGTCAATAATTGCGGGGAGCATATTTAATTCATATAGGGCTCTTTTGCTTAGTATGATTGGATGCTTTGGATCAGCCACACTAGCTTTCTTTTTATCTAGATTTTTAGGCCGATCTTTTGTAAATAAGATTCTTAAAGGGAGAGCTTTAACATTAAATGACAATATAGAAAAGTATGGATTTAGGATTATGACTGCAATGAGATTAAGTTTTGTATTCCCCTATGATCCACTTAGTTATGCTGCAGGACTTACAAAAATTAAATATAGAGATTTTATTCTTGGAACTTTAGTAGGAATTTTACCTGAAATGGTCACTTACTCCTTAATAGGAGGAAATTTGACAAAGCCATTTTCATTTAAATTTGTATTGCCCATAATAGTTTTATTTATTATAGCATGTATTTCTATATATATGCATAAAAAAAAGTCTAAAGATACCAATAATTTATAAGTAACATAATCTTTAGATTAGGACATAATAAATATGAAATTAAATTTAAAGCATTTGAAAGAAAATAGGCTAGCATACTGACTAGTTATTTCTTTGAAAATGTATAAAGGGGTGTTTTAAATGAAAGTTAAAGATATAATGACTAAATCTGTAATAAGTTTAAATGATGATGATACTGTGGAAAAAGCAGCACAAATTATGCAGCAAAATAATATAGGAGCTGTTCCAGTTTGTAAAAATGGAAAAGTTATAGGAATTGTGACAGATAGGGATATAGCTATAAGATCAGCATCCCAGAGTGGAGGTACCGAATCCAAATTTGTAAGAGATATTATGTCGGCAAATCCTGTAACCGGATCACCTGATATGAATTTGGAAGATGCATCTAGAATAATGAGTGATAAGCAGATAAGAAGGTTACCTATTGTTGAAAATAAAAATGTAGTTGGAATGGTATCTTTAGGAGATTTAGCAGTAAATCCTAAGTCAAATACTCAGGCCGGAGATGCATTGAGTAGTATATCGGAAAATAACTACTCAGCATTCTAGAATTTAATAATTTGTAAATAAATCCACAAGATTTACAAGTAATCTTGTGGATTTATTACTTTAGGTGATATAATATCAGGTGATATATTTAAATAAAGAATCAAGGTTTGTAATTTATATAATTAGAGGAGTTTAACATGAATAAAGTGAAATTTATTTATAATCCATATTCAGGAGAAAATACAATAATATCAAATATAGATAAAGTTATTATGATACATCAAAAATATGGTTATGAAATAGTTCCTTTTAGAATAAGTTTTGAATTTGACATAAAAAAGGCATTTGAAGATATAGATGAAACTTACAAATACATACTGATAGCTGGAGGGGATGGAACAGTAGACAATGTTGTAAACTGCATGAAAAAGTTAAATATAGATATGCCCATAGCCATACTTCCAGTAGGAACTGCCAACGATTTTGCTAAGTTTATAGGAATGCCACAAAACATTAAAAAGGCCTGTCAACAGATAGTAAATAGTGTTCCTAAAAAATTAGATTTAGGAAAGGTAAACGACAAATATTTCATAAATGTTGCCAGTACGGGACTGTTTACGGATGTATCTCAAAAAACAGATGTAAATTTGAAAAATACTATGGGAAAATTAGCTTATTATGTTAAAGGTTTAGAACAACTTCCAAATTTGAGGAAACTTAAGGTGAAAGTCAAGTCTGAGAACGCGATTTTTGATGGAGATATGTACCTTATGCTCATATTTAATGGACAGATGGCAGGAAACTTTAAATTTGCATATAAAGCTGAAATTCAAGATGGACTTTTAGATGTAATTATAATAAAAGCAGGAATGATAAAGGATATTATATCACTATTTATAAAAATGCTAAAAGGAGATCACTTGGAAGATACTTCTGGACTTATATACTTTAAATCAAATAAAATAGAAGTGTATTGCGATGAAGATATAGTTACTGATATAGATGGTGAAAGGGGACCGGATTTTCCACTTGTTGTAGAGTGTATTAAAGGTGGAATAGAGGTCTTAGGATTAAAAGATGAGATAAAATTATAAATTTATTTTAAATAGTAATATAAGATAGGCGATATTAATAAATATAATTAGAGTACTATTAATAAAGAAGGAGAATATATGGCATTCTACGTTTATGTTTTTTTATTGCTTGTCATGTTTATAATGCTTTTTAGAGGAGCTATTTTAATTAGATTTTTATCGAATAAAATAAAAGTTGAAGCTTTTATTATTATAGGGGCTATGTTGTTAAGGTACATTTCTATTTTTATTATGTACTTTTCCAGCAGTATGAAATATTTATATTTGCTAAAAGTACCTTTTTTCTTGAATTTACTCTCAGTTCCAATTATAGTTTTTACAGTGCTTTATATTTTTGTAAGAAAAGATAATGTTAAATTTTATTACATATTTATAATAACTGCAGTACTTTGTGCTGCATATGCTGTAATGATGTATAAGTGCGAAGCCGTACTGCAAAACTTAGAGGAGTACAAGTTTATTTTAGGATATACTCTCGTTTTATCAAATCAATATATATACTGGGGATACTTGGTATTTAATACTTTAGTAATATTTTTTGTTTTGGGATTTGTTAATAAAACCAATGCCAATAAACTTGGTATATACATGGTATTGTTGGCAGCTTGCATAACTATATCAGAGCTCATAGCGTGGCTTATGGGTGTTAGAGTTTTAGCAGAAAATATACTTGGAGATGTAGGTTGGATTGTTGTTTTTATATATGCTTTGAGTAAAGTGAAAAAAACAGCTGATAAGCTTAATTATAAAGCTCCTAAGAAAGTTTCAGGTAAAAAATAACTTATGCTCCGAACATTTTTACAACATTCAACGTACTGAAGGTTGTAAAAATATCCGGAATATAAAGCAATTTCTTACTTAGAACTTTTATGATTGCTTTTACGATGACGTCTTTTTGGAGGATTTTTCGGTATTAAGCAGTGGGGACCAGATCCAATTAGATCTTCACGATGGCATTTTATTAAAGCCTCTTTTACTAAATTATAATTTTTAGGAATAGAAAATTGTAAAAGAGCTCTTTGTTCATTTTTCTCTTTTTGTGATGTAGGTACATATACTTTCTCACCACTTAAAGGATTAATGCCTGTATAGTACATAGTTGTAGATAAACTACCAGGTGTAGGATAAAAGTCTTGAACTTGTTCAGGGGTATAACCCATGCTTTTTATATATTCAGCTAGTTCTATAGCTGCATTTAGATCACTCCCTGGATGACTGGACATGAGGTAAGGAACTAGATACTGTTTTTTATTTATTTTTTTGTTTATTTCAAAATATTTTTTTACAAATTTATTGTATACGTCCATCTTAGGTTTTCCCATTTGATTTAGAACTCTCTCGCTTATATGTTCAGGAGCTACTTTTAATTGTCCGCTTATGTGGTATTTACATAAGTCTTCAAAAAAATCTGTACTTTTATCATTTATTAAATAGTCATATCTTATGCCTGAACGTATGAATACCTTTTTTATACCAGGAATTTTTCTTATTTTTCTTAATAGATTTAAGTATTCACTATGATCTATAATTAAGTTTTTGCAAGGGGAAGGGAAGAGGCATTGCCTATTTTTACACACTCCTACCTTTTCTTGTATTTTGCATGCCTTATGCCTAAAATTTGCAGTAGGACCTCCTACATCGTGTATGTATCCTTTAAAATCATCTAAAGTAGTTAATAATTTAGCTTCATCAATTATAGATTTTTCACTTCTATTTTGGACAGTTCTACCCTGGTGAAAAGTAAGAGCGCAAAAAGAACAGCCACCATAACAACCCCTATGACTTGTAATGGAGAAACTTACTTCTTTTATAGCAGGTATTCCACCAAGTTTTTCATATATAGGGTGGTATGTTCTCATGTAAGGTAAATCGTATACTATATCCATTTCCTCTTCGGTTAATGGAAACTGTGGTGGGTTTTGAACAATATAATGATCTCCATGTTTTTGTATTAAGGTTTTTCCCCTTAATGCGTCTTGCTCATAATATTCTAGTTTATAACTTTCAGCATAAGCACTTTTTTCTTGTGTCACTTTTTCAAAAGAAGGTACTTCCACATAGTCTTTTATGAGTTTTTTATCTTTACAAGGGTATACTGTACCTCTTACATCTGTAATTTTATGGATATCCATTCCGTATTTTAATAGATTTGCCACTTGTACTATGGTTTTTTCTCCCATGCCATATATAAGTAGATCTGCCTTTGAATCTAGAAGGATACTTCTTCTTACATTATCACTCCAGTAATCATAATGGGCAAATCTCCTTAAGCTGGCTTCTATTCCACCAATTACTATTGGAACATCCTTATAGGCTTCTCTTGCTCTGTTACAGTATACTATTACAGCCCTATCAGGTCTGTAACCAGATTTACCTCCTGGGGAGTAAAGATCATCATGCCTTTTTTTCTTTGATGCGGTGTAGTGATTAACCATAGAATCTATATTTCCGGAATTTATCAGAAAGGCCAATTTAGGTTTTCCGAGTTTTATAAAGTCATTTGTATTTTTCCAGTTAGGTTGAGCTATTATTCCTACTTTAAAACCTTCCCTTTCCAGAACTCTTGATATTATAGCTGAGCCGAAAGAAGGATGATCTACGTAAGCATCTCCTGTTATAAGGACAAAATCCAACTGATTTATATTTCTCGCGTTCATGTCGTTTTTACATATAGGTAAAAAACTAGTATTTAAATTCAATTTACATTCTCCGTTCTTATATTTCAGATTTAGTTTCACTTATTTTTAGTATAACATATTATATTATGAGATAAATATTTAGGAATATGTAGATTTTGAATGGTGATAAGGAGAAGAGGACGCACACTAAATAATATAAACATGCAAAGATAAATTATGATATTTTACATTAAAATGAGTAAAATGAAATTAAAGTATCATAACAGGTAAATATAAATAAATTTAATATTTACTAGTTGCATTATAGTGAATTTGTAATATAATTATAATATAAAAGTAAGTGTTTATGTTTAATTATGTTAGGTGAGGCTCCTATATAGACATATGCTGCTGCCCCGAAACATCGAGAGATGCCAATGGGTGAACAGGTATTACCGTAGTAAGGTTTTACTTAATGCAGCTGGATGAAAGTCTAAAGCTATATAGTGCTAAAACTCGTACGATTAAAAAAGTTTTAGTTTAAGAGCCCTATGGGCTTTTTTTAGTTGTTTTGCATATGTTTAAATTTTTTAATTTAGGTGGTGTGTTAAATGGAAAACGGACCTTATGGAGGTCGGTGCATCTTAGAAGAAAATTTAATAGAAGTAGTGCAGGGAAGTATTAGATCTAATTGGTAATGGCAATGCTATTGATAACTTTTAAAATGTTGATGTAGATTCTATAAATATTTCTCTGCATATAAGGAGGAATATTTATGAAAAAGTTATCTAGTTTCTTATTGAGTAAAGTTCTTTATAAAAAGGTTTATAATGAATTTGACGAATATGTAGGGAAACTTTGGGACGTTTATGTATCTTCTGATCATGGAATGCCAAGGGCCATAGGATATAAGATAAAAAAAGGCAAAGAAATACTTAATTGTGAGTGTAGGAACATAAACTTTTATGATGATAACGGCAAGGTTATAATTAAAGGCGAGGGTATAAGGGAAATAATACTTCAAAGTTATTCCTATCTTTTATCAAAACATCTTTTGGATAGACAGATAGTGGATATAAACGGAAAGAAACTTGTAAGAGTTAATGACCTCAGAATTGCAGAAATGGCAGGAGAATATAGGGTTGTAGCAGTAGATACAGGGGTTCTTGCTTTAGGAAGAAGGCTTGGTATAGAAAAAATCATAAAGAAGTTTTATGATTTATTTAACAAAAAGCCTGAAGATAGCCTTATAATTTGGGATAATGTAGAATCGCTAGAAATGATAAATAACAATTTAAAACTTTCCGTACCATATAAAAAGTTATCTAAGCTCCATCCTGCTGATTTAGCAGATATATTAGAAGATATGGATGTGAATTACAGAAAGAAAGTTTTTGAAAGTTTAGATGAGGATTTAGCAGCGGATACATTAGAGGAAATAGATCCAGAAGTACAGTTAGATATTCTGGAAAATTTGAGCCAGTCTAAAAGGGATGAAGTGTTATACAATATGCCCAATGATGAAATAGCAGACATTTTAGATGAAGTAGATAAGGATACTGCAGAAAAGATACTTATAAATATGGAAAAAAATGATGCGGATGAAGTAAGGTCACTTATGGAGTATAAGGAAGAAACTGTAGGAAGTATAATGAATAAGGATTTTATCTGTTTTAATATAAATATAACAGTTAAAGATACTATTGAGTTTTTAAAAGAAATTAATCCGGAAGATGAGGTATCACATTATATATATATTATAAATGATCAAAAGCAGCTTGAAGGTGTAGTGTCTTTGAAAGACTTGATATTGTCGAATTTTGAAGATACATTAAAGGCGATAATGATCAAGGATGTAGTAAGTATAAATCATAATGAAAATGTAGATGAAGCCATAGAGATGTGCTCAAAATATAATCTTATTTCATTACCTGTAATAGATGATGAAGAAAAGTTGTGTGGCATAGTTATAATGAATGACTTAGTAGAAGACATATTAATACCAAATTGGAGAAAAAGACTAAGAAAAGCAGGGTAAAAAATACTATCAATTTCACTTTAAATAAGTGGAATTGATAGTATTTTTTTTATGTATTTTTTAATTTGTTTGTGTAAAGACTACATTTAGGAGAACTAACATTAAAAGGAGATGGTCATATGGGTAAGAAAATTATGAGATTTAAAAGAGAATTAGTACTAATACTTGCTATAGTGTTTACATATGCATCAACTTCTCTATTTTTGCTCCCCTATAATAATGCAGTAAAAGCTGTGGCATACTACTATGGCTCAAGAGGAAATATGGTAATACAAATACAGCAAAAACTTAGAAGCTGGGGGTATTACAATGGCAGTGTAGATGGAATATATGGGTATCAAACTTACACCGCAGTAAAGTATTTTCAGTCAAAAAATGGACTAAAGTCTGATGGTATAGTTGGAGATGCAACTTTAGCAGCTCTTGCAATAAATACTGGGAGCAATACTGGTGGAAATAGCCAAAACGTAACATTAATAGCTAGATTGATAAATGGAGAGGCTAGAGGAGAACCTTATGAAGGACAGGTAGCAGTAGGAGCTGTAATACTAAATAGAACTAGGGATCCTAGGTTTCCATCTACTGTAGCGGGAGTTATATATCAACCAGGAGCTTTTACTGCTGTAGTAGACGGACAAATACATGCAAATATGAAACAGAGCTCTATAAATGCAGCAAGAGATGCTTTAAATGGATGGGATCCTTCAGGGGGAGCAATATACTATTTTAATCCCTCTACAGCAACAAGTTCATGGATATGGTCGAGACCTCTTATTAAAATTATAGGTAAACATAGATTTTGCAGATAGTTTAAAAATAGATAGTCGAAATAGATAACCTTTCGACAGCATCATTTAATAAAAATTGTTAGTAAATAGGATAAAAATATATATGCTTTTAAGATAAGTGAGCAATAGATTTTTATTGTCATATATAAGGGATAATTTCTAAGAAAAGTTAATCAGGAAGTGACACATTTTTTCCCTTGTGTGTGCTAATATATTTTTAAGACAATAATGAGCTATGTTATAGGGGGAGAGAATTTATGATAATAGAGAATTTTATTAGTAATGAGAAAGTAAAACAAATTAAGTATGTATACTTTTATAGGTTACTTAAAGGGAAAATAGCTATTTCATATTCCCATAAGGATGTTGAAGAGGTTCAGGCTTATGGAATTGAAGTTGAGAGACAGGATATATTAGATGGAAAATTGATAAATGTGCAAAGAGATAGTATTCAAAATATAAGTCCTGAAAAGTATAAAGTACATAATTTACTGAAATTATTATATGAAAATAAAGTTTCACCGCTACACTTGGTTGATGTGATAGGTGATTACGTAGATGACTACAGTATGGATTTTGACAACCAAAAAAATTATGCAGCATATTAATTTAATATAGAAAAGGGGAGAAATCCTCTTTTTTTTATATCAATGAATCTTACTTAATTGGAAAAGCAGATATTCCAAATCTTTGATTTGATGATAGTTGCTTTCACAGAGTGCGTGGGGGGTGTTACATTAGGTAGCCATTAGATAAAAAATTAATATATTTATTATACCTATATTATATTTATTAAAAATTAATATAATATAGGTATAATAGGTATATAATTAAAAGTATTAAAATTGGAGGTGTTATATTTTGATATTTGGGGTTGGAGTTGATATAGTTGAAATCAGGAGAATAGAACAGGCTGTTAGTAAACATTCGAATTTTATAGATAGAATTTTTAGCAAAAATGAAGTAGAATATCTTAAAAATAAAAATTTGAGACCTGAATTTATAGCAGGAAGGTTTGCTGCTAAGGAAGCTATAGTAAAGGCACTAGGAACTGGATTTAGTGGCTTTGATTTTAGAGATATAGAAGTAGATAGAACTGCTTTAGGTAAACCAATTGTAGTATTAAAGGGAAAGGCGAAGTTAATAGCTAATAAATGTGGAAATTACAAGATCCATCTCAGTATATCTCATGGAGTGGATAATGCTATAGCCTATGCTGTAATGGAGGTAGATGAAGTTGAAGATAGCGACTGTAAAAACAGCTAGATCTGTAGATGGGTACAGTATAAATGAATTAAAAATACCAGGGATTGTACTTATGGAAAATGCAGCACTAAAGGTAGTGAAAAACATAGATTTGAAAAAATGTGATTCTTTCTGCGTAATTTGTACAAAGGGAAACAATGGTGGAGATGGCTTTGCCGTAGCAAGACATCTCTATAATTTAAACAAAAAGGTTCATGTATTTTTAGTTGGAAAAGAAAGTGGAATGAGTGAAGATTGCAGCATAAATTACAATATTTTAAAAAATTTAAGAATTAATTTAAATGTAGTAGATTCAGAAGAAAGCCTTACACAACTTAAAGAGTGTATAAAAGAAAGTGACGTTACTATAGATGCTTTGTTTGGAACAGGAATTTCCAGAAATATACTGGGAATACAAGATTCTGTAATAACTCTTATTAATAAGTATGGCAGCTATGTTATTTCTATAGATATTCCCTCAGGGCTTAATGGCGATAGTGGAAATGTTATTGGAAACTGTGTGAGAGCTAATAAAACTATTACTTTTCAGCTATATAAAATGGGATTTTTAAAATATGGAAGTGATAGATTTACAGGTGAAGTGATAGTAGAGGACATAGGAATTCCAAATTTAGCTGTCGAAAAATTTTCTGGTTCTGAATTTATAATGGATCAAAATTTTATAAAAGGAAAACTAAAAATCAGAGATAAGTTTAGTCATAAAGGGGATTATGGAAGGGTGCTTGTTATAGCTGGATCTAGAGGATTTACAGGAGCAGCTTATATATGTACTCAGGGAGCAGTAAGAAGCGGTGCAGGGCTTGTTACTTTAGGATGTTATAGAGATATACAACCTATACTTAGTGAAAAGCTTGTTGAAGGTATGACTATTGCTTTGGAAGAAAATCTAAAATTAGAAGATACTATAGAAAAAAGTGATGCTATAGCTATAGGACCAGGTATGGGAGCTAATGATAGTACTTTAAGGTTGGTAAAAAAAGTTATTACTACTTTCAGAAAAACGGTAGTAATAGATGCAGATGGAATCAATGTTTTAAGTGGAAATCTTAACATTCTAAAAGAGAAAAAATGTGATATAATTTTAACCCCTCATTTGGGAGAAATGTCTAGAATTACCGGTTTAGGAATTGAATATATAAGGGAAAATAGAATTAAAGTAGCCAAAGACTTTGCGAAGGAGTATAATGTAATTGTACTTTTAAAAGGATATAATACGATTATTACAGATGGAAACTCAGTTGCCATAAATTCTACAGGAAATTCAGCGATGGCTTCAGGTGGCATGGGAGATTGTCTAACGGGAATTATAGCTTCTTTTTCTGCACAAAAACAACGTCCTTTTGAAGCAGCTTCTATTGCTGCATTTATACATGGATATGTGGGAGAAGAATTATCGAAAGATATGTATTCTGTAAATGCCAGTCATGTTTTACATCAATTACCTTTTTCAATAAAAAAATTAACAGAATAATTTTATTTTTATATAATTATTTCATAAAAAAGTAATATAGAAAAACATAATAGAATAGATTAGTAGTAAAAAGCTGTGAAAACTGGAGGAACGAAGTGAAAAAAAGACTACTGATATTAGGAATTATGTTTTTTATTTTAAGTGTAATTTTTTCATCTTGTGGTAAAGACCCTCAAAATACGGAAAAAATAATTTATTATTTAAAGAATTTGAACAGCTACAGTTGCAATGTAAATATTTTAGTAAAAAATGATAAGCAGCAGATAAATTACAATGGAAAGCAATTTTATGACAATAAATATGGAGAGAGATTTGATTTAGACAACAATAGAATAATTATTTATAAAGAAAACAAGATACATGTTAAGGATATTAAGCAAGGAAATTCCTATTATATAGATAAAAATTTCCAAAGTTTATTTAAGTTTAGTTTTATAAAAGAATATATCTCTCTCCTTTATACGAATGAAAAGATTGAAAATTCATTTAAAAAGGTGGCAAATGAAGAATATCAAGTTATAAATTTAGACATACCTGGCAATAATAGAAATATGTATAAAGCCCAGTTGTATGTAGACATAAAAGATAATGTTCCTGCATACGTCATAATATACGATTCTAAATATAAAAAGCGAATAGAAATTAAATATACTAATTTTAAAGCCAATGTGGAATTAAAAGAGGATATGTTTAAAATAAATTAGTTCTATTATAAGAACCTGTATTGAAGTACTTAATGTATTTTGGGGGGTGATATTTTTATAGTTAAGCATTGCAGGTATGTATAATAAAAATTAATTTAAAGTAATGTTGTAAATAATAAGCATCTTCAATCAGCCAATGTGGACAAGAGCTAATTAATCGTAAAAGTTCAAATGATTATAAAGGCAATGTAGGCGGTAAAGTCATGCTCATGGTTGAAAAAATTGATTGAAGTTTAATACAAAAGATAGTAAAGTAGTTAAAATTACAGAAGATAATAAGTTCATATATATATGTTTTTAACTGTCATATGTACTCTACTTTTTAAGTTAAGATAATTGCTATATTCAGCAGTTATATCTTAATTGTAAATAAAATCATAGAATTAAATTAATTACATATTTAGAAAGGAATACTTGCATATGGCTTTTAATAAACTGCGTTTTCAATAATTATTATAAAAGTAATTATATATATGAAAAAACTGAAACATTTCTTAAAACATATTTTCCAATCTGATATATAGACATATACACACCAGAAAATTATGAATATAAGCTTAGAAATTGGTATAGGATAATAATAAGGTTAATGAATGAAAATTTTATTCATAAAGTTGATTTGCATTACAAATGATTAACATAAAATTAGTAATTGGGTGTAAAAAAGTAAATTATACAATATGCAAATAACTACAATGAATTATTACATATATATTTAATTAATATCTGAAATTGTTACATATAAAATTATAATAGACTTAAATAGAAGCATGGCAAAAGTTATATTAAATCAATATAGATATGAAAAGCCCTATGTAAAAAATACAAGTAGAAAAATGTTGAAATTATAGATAATTTCTTTGACACACTTGTGGATTTGGTAATATAATTACGTTGTATATATCTTTCGCTTAGGGTAATAGGAGGTATTAATTTGTATATGTCAAATTCTAAAAGATTGGTGGTAAACCTCTCAGAAACACTATACAATGAATTTAACAAAGCACTTAAAGAAGATTGCAAAAAAAGAAGTGAATTTATTAGGGAAGTTATCATATTATATATTAATGAGAAAAAAAGGTTAAATAGAATATCAGAAATGGAAAAAGGATATAGGGAAATGGCGCAGCTTAATCTTGAATTCGCAGAAATGGGCTTTGCAAGTGACATAAAGGAATTAAAAGAATATGAAGCGAAGCTTTCGGAGAGTGATTTGTCAGATGACAACAGTAGTGAAAAGAGGAGATATATTTTATGCTGATTTGAGCCCAGTAGTTGGGTCTGAACAAGGAGGGGTAAGGCCGGTTATTATCCTACAAAATGATGTAGGTAATAAGTACAGTCCCACTGTAATTGTTGCGGCTATTACTTCTCAGATAAATAAAGCAAAACTACCTACTCATGTTGAAATTTCTTCAGAAGCCTATGGGCTAAATAAAGATTCGGTAGTGCTGCTTGAACAAATAAGAACTTTAGATAAAAGAAGACTAAAGGAAAAAATTGGTCATATGACAGATGTAGATATGAAAAAGGTAGATGGTGCACTTTTAGTGAGTGTAGGACTACAGTAAAGTATTCCAATTTCATCTAATATTTTATGAATTTTATAGTTAATATTGTGAACTATAGGCCCCTGCATCTTAAATGTAGGGGTGAAGTTTTATGGCCAAGATTATATATAAAAATAAAATTTTGTGTTAAAATAATAAGTATAGTTTTTGCTTATATAGCTTAGGAGGTTAAGGGTGTGAAAAAAGACATAGAAGAACTTAAGAAGATTGCTGTAACTATAAGAAAAGACATAATAAAAATGTTAACCGAATCTAGTTCAGGTCATCCAGGTGGTTCATTATCTGCAGTGGAGGTTTTAACCACTTTATATTTTTATGAAATGAATATTAATCCGGAGCAACCTAGAGATTTAAATAGGGATAGATTTGTATTATCAAAAGGACACGCAGCACCTGCATTATATAGTATCCTTGCAAGAAAAGGATATTTTAATGTAGAAGAGTTAAAATCACTTAGAAAGATTGGATCAATGCTTCAAGGACATCCTAATATGAATGAAGTACCAGGAATAGATATGTCTACAGGTTCTTTAGGACAGGGGGTATCTGCAGCTGTAGGAATGGCATTAGCTGGGAAAATGGATAAAAAGGATTACAGAGTTTATACTTTATTAGGTGATGGAGAACTTGAAGAAGGTGAAGTTTGGGAAGCAGCTATGGCTGCAGGACATTATAAACTAGACAATCTTACAGCTTTTGTAGACGCTAATGGACTTCAAATAGACGGACCTTGTGAAGAAGTAATGTCAGCATATCCAATTGGAGATAAGTTTAAGGCATTTAAGTGGAATGTTATAGAAGTAAATGGACATAGTTTTGAAGAACTAATAGATGCTATTGAAAAAGCAAAAACAGTTAAAAACAAACCAACTATGATAGTATGTAAGACTATTAAAGGTAAGGGAGTTTCTTTCATGGAAAATGAAGTTGGCTGGCATGGTTCAGCACCAAATATAGAACAATGTGAGAAAGCATTAGCTGAACTCGGAGGTGAGGAGTAATGTCAAGTAAAATAGCAACTAGAGAAGCTTATGGAAAAGCATTAGTGGAATTGGGAGCTGAAAATAAAAAAGTAGTAGTCCTTGATGCGGATCTTTCAAAATCTACTAAAACTGCTAAGTTCAAAGATGCATATCCAGATAGATTTATGGACATGGGAATAGCAGAAGGTAATATGATGGCAGTAGCAGCAGGTTTGTCTACTTGCGATAAGATACCTTTTGTAAGCACTTTTGCCATGTTTGCAACGGGAAGGGCATTTGAGCAGGTAAGAAATTCTATATGCTATCCTAAATTAAATGTTAAAATATGTGCTACTCATGCTGGTATTACAGTAGGGGAAGATGGAGCATCTCATCAGTCTGTAGAAGATATATCGCTTATGAGAAGTATACCTAATATGACAGTTATATGCCCAAGTGATGCAGTAGAAGCAGAAGCTGCTGTTAAAGCTGTAGCTGAAATGGATGGACCTTGTTATGTAAGACTTGGCAGGTCAGGAGTATCTGTTATAAATGATAATGCAGATTATAAATTTGAAATAGGAAAAGCAGTTCAGCTTAGAGAAGGAAAAGACGCAGTTATTATTGCAACTGGCATAATGGTTGATGCAGCACTGGAAGCATATAATAATCTAGCAGAAGAAGGAATTAAAGTATCAGTTTTAAACATACATACAATAAAACCTATAGACAAGGAAGCAATAATAAATGCAGCAAGGCAAACTGGTGCGGTTATAACTGCAGAAGAACACAGTGTTATAGGGGGACTTGGATCAGCTGTATGTGAAGTTTTAAGTGAAAATTTACCTACTCCAGTAGTAAGGGTAGGCATAAAAGATACTTTTGGTCAAAGTGGAAAACCGGCAGAACTTTTAAAAGCCTATAAACTTACAGCAGATGATATAGTGAAAGCTGTTAAAAAGGGTATAGCTTTAAAATAGCAATTTAGTAGAAGACGATGTTATGATTTGGTATAACATCGTTTTTTTAATAAAAGTAAACTTTAAACCTTAGTTTGTTAATAATAATTTCATATATTTAATTTTTAGTTTCCTACTCCCGTATGATATAATGAACTTTGTAATGTAGCAAGCTGAAAAACTTGTTGAATATAAGGAGAGATTTAAATGATACAGTTCAAAAACGTAAGCAAGGTTTACAATAATAACATATTCGCACTGTCAAATATAAATCTGAAAATTGAAAAAGGGGAATTTGTTTTTTTAGTTGGGCCTAGTGGAGCGGGAAAAACTACTTTTGTAAAGGCACTTTTGAAAGAAGTTCAACCTACATCAGGAGACATTATAGTTAACAATCTCAATATCACAAAATTAAAAAGAAGTAAGATACCTTTATATAGAAGAAAATTAGGAGTAGTTTTTCAAGACTTTAGACTGATACCTACTTTAAATGTTTATGAAAATGTAGCATTTGCAATGAGGGTTATTGAAGCTCATCCAAAAGAAATAAGAAAAAAGGTACCTGTTGTACTTTCTTTAGTTGGATTGGCAAATAAATACAAGTCATTTCCACATGAACTTTCTGGAGGAGAACAACAGAGAATTTCACTGGCAAGGGCTATAGTAAATAACCCATCTATATTAATAGCTGATGAACCTACTGGAAATTTGGACCCAGATACTTCTATGGACATAATGGAAACAATAAACGATATAAATGAGGCTGGAACAACAGTACTAATGGCAACTCATGCAAGCGATATAGTTGATTCTATGAGAAAAAGAGTTATAGCACTGGAAAAAGGTATTATAGTAAGAGATGAGCAAAGGGGTGCATACGGATATGAGGATTAGTACTGTAAGTTTTTCTATTAAGGATGCATTTAGAAATTTAAATAGAAATAAAACTATAAGTATAGCATCTGCAGCTACGGTAGCAGCTACGCTTTTTATTTTCGGTATATATCTACTTGCTATGATGAATATCAAACAAGGTATATTGGAAGTACAATCTAAAGTAGAGGTAAAGATATATCTTCAGGATAATATAACTAGAATTCAGAAGAGAAATATCGAGGATAAAATAAATACTACAGATGGAGTAGTGAATGTAAGTTACGAAACAAAGTCTCAGGCACTAGATAAGTTTAGAGATCAGTTGGGAAAGGAAAATAAGTCTTTAGTAGAGGGACTTGAGAAGGACAATCCAATTCCAAGTGCATACATAGTGAAGGTTTCAGATCCCCAAGTTGTGTCCCAGGTAGTTAAAAATGTACAGGGAATGCCCGGAATATATAGTGTGCAGGATGCCAGAGAAATTGTGGATAAAATTATAGCTATAACTAGAACTATAAAATGGGTAGGAACTATTATATTTATAATATTAATAGGAGTTTCACTATTTTTAATAGGAAATACAATAAAGATAACTGTTTATTCTAGAAGAAAAGAAATAGGGATAATGAAATACATTGGAGCTACAGACTGGTTTATAAGATGGCCTTTTATTATAGAAGGTATTATAATAGGTATTGCAGGGGGAATAGTATCAGATATAATACTTTACTATCTGTATAAAATATTATATGTTAAAGCAGCGTCCTCTCTTGTAATAATGCAGTTAATTAGTCCTATTTATGTAATCACTAGTATTTTGGGAATATTTATTCTGGTGGGTATTATTATAGGTGCTGTAGGAAGTGCACTATCTATTAGAAAATTCTTAGAAGTTTAAATTAGTATAGGATAATTAATTAAATTTTAGAGCTATATAGGGCATGCAGAAGTTTTATTTTTGCATGCCAATTTTATAATAGTTTTACAAATTTATTTTTTTTAGTGTTATAATTATTTAAGATTTACATAAATACTATAATAGTGAATGTTTCAAAAAATGAGGTGAGCAAATTGAATAGCAAGAGAAAATGGATAGGATGGACTATAGCAATTGTACTTATAACAAATATCCTTACAATGTTTGGAACTACAAGTTTTATAACAAGCGCTCAGGGAAATACTGTAGGAAATTTTGGAAAACTATTTGAAATTAGAAGTCAATTATATAAATATTATGATGGACCTATAAACGATTCAACTTTAGTTGAAGGTGCCATTAAGGGAATGACTTCATCGCTAAATGATCCTTATACTGTATTTATGAATAAAAAAGAATTTGAAGATTTTAATGTTCAAACTCAGGGAAATTATAGTGGTGTTGGAATTCAGGTTGCAGCAAAAAATAGCAATATTGTTGTAATGGATGTATTTGATAATTCCCCTTCAAAAAAAGCGGGAATAGTAAAAAATGATATAATTGAGAAAGTAAATGGTACTAGTGTTAGTGGAAAAGATCTAGATAAAGCTGTATCTTTAATGAAGGGTCAGGAGAATACGGAAGTTACGCTGACATTATATAGAGAGAAAAAAGGAAATTTTGATGTAAGAGTTAAAAGGCAGAAAATAGATATTGATACTGTAAAAGGTGAAATGCTGCAGGATAATGTAGGATATATTCAGGTAAGTATGTTTGATGAAAATACTGCAAAAAACTTTAAAGATCAGTTGAACAAATTGAAGAGTCAGGGCATGAAATCATTGATTATAGATTTAAGAGATAATCCAGGTGGAGTTTTAGATCAATGTGTTGATATGGTATCTAATTTTGTACCTAGTGGTAAGGTTATAGTTTCTACAGTTGATAAATACAACAATAGGAAAGAGTATAAATCAAAAGGTGGGGATTTTACCAATTTGCCTTTGACAGTATTGACTAATGGAAATAGTGCCAGTGCATCGGAAATATTTTCAGGAGCCATTAGAGACTATAAAATTGGAACTTTAGTTGGAGAAAAAACCTATGGAAAAGGGGTAGTTCAAACTATACTTGATACAGGAAGTGGCACTGCCCTCAAAGTTACTATATCAAAATATTATACTCCAAATGGGGAAAACATACACAAGAAGGGTATAAAACCTAATGTAGAAGTGATATATCCTGAAGAACTTAAGAAAGCTGCTTATGATAGGAACAAAGATCCTCAATTTAGCAAAGCACTTGAAATAGCAAAAAGCAAAATAAAATAGATTTAAATTCTGACGAACTAGGAAAATGCCTTAAGCAAATATAATTGTATTTGAAGTTTTAAGTTAGACAGATCAGTTCTGTCTAACTTAGTTTATGGAGAGGGGAACTAATTTTAATGATATTATTATATACATTGAAGTCCATAGCTTTTGCATTGACAGAACCGTATTTAATAATTATTTTAGCTGTTCTTGCACTTGTGTTATATAGAAAAAATAAACAGATAACTGTAATGCAAAAGATGATAATTGGAGAAAGAATTAATTCTCCTTTTGAACTTACAATATCACAAATCGTAATAGGAATTTTTGCAGGGATTGTCATTACTACTATTATGTCCTATTTAGGAATAGTTTTTGATGAAAATTCTTCTGTAGATTTAGTATTTTTAGCATCTATAATATTTATGTTTTTTAATCCAAGGTTCATATGTTTTTCTTACTCTGGGGCAGTACTTGGATTCTTAAGTCTTACGATGGCTATATTATCTTCAGAGTTTAACCTTCCAAATTTGAATTTTTTAAAGATAGATGTAGTTGCTCTTATGAGTATGGTAGCTGTAATACATTTTGTAGAGGGAATTTTAATTATATTGGATGGAAAGACAGGATCTATTCCGGTTTTTACAAGTAAAGGTGGCAGCATAATAGGCGGGTTTGCCCTGCGAAGATACTGGATAGTTCCTGTGGCTATATTTTTTATGATTCATGATAAATCTGCAATAGCAAGTTCGTGGCAGGTGTCTCTTCCTGGATGGTGGCCTATAGTAAAAACTTCTATACCGTTTAATATTTTAAAGAATGCAGTTCTTACATTAATGCCATTTTATGCTGTAGTGGGATACAATAGTGTGACTTTTACTAAAAGTGTAAAGGAAAAGAGTCAAATATCTGGTGTTATTGTAATGCTATACGGTATTATTTTATTTGGGTTAGCGCAATTGGCAGTTTTAAATATTGTGTTGAAATTCTTTGTAGTTATATTTGCACCTTTAGCTCATGAAGGAATTATTATCCTGCAGAGGTATTTAGAAAATAGAGGGGCACCTAAATACATAAGCAGCAGTGAAGGGATTATGGTACTTGCCGTGGCACCTAATTCACCTGCAAGTGAAATGGGAATAAAAACTGGAGATTTGTTGATGGAAGTAAATGGTGAAAAAATTGAAAGTGAAGATAGAATAACTGAAATAGTAAGGGAATATTCAAATTTTATTTGGTTTAAAGTAAAAAATGTATCTGGGGCTTTAGAACAGGTTAGCTATAACAAGATGAACAAAGATAAGAGGCTTGGAATAGTTTTTGTACCCAGAAAGGTGCCTAAGGACAGTATGGTTGTAAAGTTTGATAAAAGCCGATTTTCTCAAATGCTAAATGATATGAAAAATAAGGATAAAGATAAAGATAAGGATGATTAGAAAATGGGAGTTTTTAAAATACATTCTAAATTTAAACCTACTGGAGATCAACCCCAAGCTATAGATAGTATAGCGGATGGTGTTTTAAAAGGAAATAAATTTCAAACGTTACTTGGAGTAACTGGGTCCGGTAAGACTTTTACTATGGCCAATATAATAGAAAAAGTACAGAAACCTACATTGGTGCTTGCACATAATAAAACTTTAGCAGCACAGTTATGTTCGGAATTCAGAGATTTCTTCCCCAATAATTCTGTAGAATATTTTGTATCATATTATGATTATTATCAGCCAGAAGCATATATACCTCAGACAGATACTTACATAGAAAAAGATGCATCTATAAATGATGAAATTGATAAATTAAGACATTCTGCTACTTCTGCACTCCTGGAAAGAAAAGATGTAGTTGTAGTGGCATCAGTATCTTGCATTTATGGACTTGGAAACCCTGAAGAATATAAAAAATTAACTTTGTCTCTAAGGCCGGGAATGATAAAAAATAGAGATGAAGTCCTAAAAAAATTAGTAGAAATACAGTATGAAAGAAATGATATAAATTTTGTAAGAGGCACCTTTAGGGTAAAAGGGGATATAGTGGACATATTTCCAGCAGCATCTACAGATCACGCTATAAGGGTAGAGTTCTTTGGAGATGAAATTGATAAGATAAGGGAGTTTGATGTGCTCACAGGAGATACCATTGGACTTAGAAAACATGCAAATATATTTCCAGCATCTCATTTTGCCACTTCAAGAGAAAAAATGGAATTGGCCATAGAAAAGATAGAAGAAGAATTAGAACACAGACTTAAGGAACTTACATCTCAGGATAAATTGCTTGAAGCACAAAGATTAAAACAGAGAACTAATTTTGACATAGAAATGATGAGAGAAGTAGGATATTGTAGTGGAATTGAAAATTATTCTAGAATAATGGATGGAAGAGCTAAGGGAAGTCCGCCACAAACCCTTATTGATTATTTTCCAGATGATTTTTTGCTTTTTATAGACGAAAGTCATGTTACTCTTCCTCAGGTAAAAGCCATGTATGCGGGAGATAGATCCAGGAAAGATTCATTAGTTCAATATGGCTTTAGACTTCCTTCTGCGTATGATAACAGACCTTTAAAGTTTCAAGAATTTGAAAAAAAGATAAATCAGGTTGTATTTGTAAGTGCTACACCTGCAGACTATGAGTTGGAACATTCCGAAAATGTGGCAGAACAAATATTAAGACCTACAGGACTTTTAGATCCTGAAATTGTAGTGAAACCAATTAAAGGACAAATAGATGATTTATATGATAGTATACAAAAAACTATATCAAGAGGATATAGGATACTTGTTACTACACTTACTAAAAAGATGGCAGAAGATTTAACAGATTATTTTAAAGACATGAATGTCAAGGCGAGATATCTTCATTCCAGTATAGCTACTATAGATAGGATGAAGATAATAAGGGATTTGAGAAAGGGAGAATTTGACGTCTTAGTGGGAATTAATCTTCTAAGAGAGGGACTTGATATACCTGAAGTTGCATTAGTTGCAATCTTAGATGCAGATAAGGAAGGTTTTTTAAGGTCAGAAAGATCTCTTATTCAAACTATAGGAAGGGCTGCAAGAAACTCTGAAAGCAAAGTTATAATGTATGCCGATGTTATTACAAAATCTATGGATAAAGCTATAAGTGAAACTAGAAGAAGAAGAAAAATACAAATTGAGTATAATAAGAAGATGGGCATAGTTCCAAAAACAATTAATAAGGCAATTAGAGAAGTTATAGAGTCAACTATGGTTTTGGAAGAAAAAGAAGAATATAATAGTTTAGAAGAGGCAGTAAAGGCGGACAATGAAAAAATAGATGAACTCATTGAAGCTCATGAAAGACAGATGAAAAAGGCAGCAAAAGAACTTAGATTTGAAGAAGCTGCTAAACTAAGAGATACAATACTTAAGTTAAAAAAACAGAAAAATAAATAATATGGATAAAAGAATTAGATAACTAAGGAGTTAAGTTTATGAAAGATAGCATAGTAATAAAAGGTGCTAAAGTTCACAATTTGAAAAATATAAGTTTGACCATACCAAGAGATAAGTTAATAGTTTTTACCGGGCTTTCAGGTTCAGGAAAATCTTCACTAGCATTTGATACCCTTTATGCAGAAGGTCAGAGAAGATACGTTGAATCATTATCTGCATATGCAAGGCAATTCTTGGGCCAGATGGATAAACCAGATGTGGAAGATATAGAAGGCTTGTCACCTGCTATATCTATAGATCAGAAAACTACAAGTAGAAATCCACGTTCTACAGTAGGAACAGTTACAGAGATATATGATTATTTGAGGTTATTGTATGCACGTATAGGGGTACCCCATTGCCCAAAGTGCGGCAAAGAAATAACCCAGCAGACAGTGGATCAAATGGTGGACAAAATTATGGAAATGCCTGAGAGAACGAAGATACAGATACTTTCACCTGTAATAAAGGGAAAAAAGGGAGAACACATAAAGGTACTGGAAAGTATAGTGAAAAATGGTTTTGTAAGAGCTAGAATTGATGGAGAGATAGTAGATCTTCAAGATGAAGAGATAAAATTAGAAAAAAATAAAAAGCATACTATTGAAATAGTAGTAGATAGGTTGGTAATTAAAAGTGAAATAAGAAGCAGACTTGCAGATTCTATAGAAACTTCCTTAAAATTGTCCGATGGAATACTTATTGTAAATATATTGGGCGGGGAGGACATACTTTTTAGTGAAAAATTTGCATGTCCGGAATGTGGTATAAGTATAGGAGAGATCACTCCTAGAACTTTTTCTTTTAACTCACCTTTTGGAAAATGTGATACTTGTGATGGTCTTGGTACCTTGCTTGAGATAGATGAGAATTTAGTAATACCTGATAGGAAAAAGAGTATATTAGAAGGTGCTGTTACAGCCTGGGGAGAAGGAAGTTTAAAGGAAGGTTCCTGGACTTTTAGTATATTAAAGGCTCTTTCGAGTACGTTTAAATTTAAATTAGATACACCTATAGAAAAATTAGATCCTAAAATAGTAGACATATTACTTTATGGATTAAGAGGAGGAAAAATAAGGGTTAAATACAGAAAAGAAAATAGAATGATGGAATTTAATCATTCTTATGAAGGAATAGTTAATACCTTAAAGAGAAGGTATGTTGAGACAAATTCAGACTATATAAAAAAAGAAATAGAAAATTATATGAGTGATAATCCATGTCCAAAATGTAAAGGAGCCAGATTAAAATCTGAGGTATTAGCAATTACGGTGGGAGAAAAAAACATATTTGAGCTGTGTAATATGTCTATAAAAGATGAATTAAAATTTTTTAAGGAGATACGGCTTTCGGAAAAAGATAAGATTATAAGTGACCAAGTATTGAAAGAAATATGTGGTAGGCTGCAATTTTTAATAGATGTAGGATTGGATTATTTGACATTGTCCAGAACTGCCGGAACTTTATCCGGAGGAGAGTCCCAAAGAATAAGACTTGCAACTCAAATAGGTTCAAGTTTGGTTGGAGTACTTTATATATTGGATGAGCCAAGTATAGGCCTTCACCAAAGAGACAACGACAGACTTATAGCTACTTTAAAACATTTAAGAGACATTGGAAATACATTGATAGTAGTAGAACATGATGAGGATACAATGAAACAGTCGGATTTTATAGTAGATATAGGACCGGGAGCGGGAGAACATGGTGGAGAGGTAGTAGCTGCAGGGCCTATTTCGGATATTATAAAATGTGATAGATCCATAACAGGGCAGTATTTGAGCGGAAAGAAGAAAATAGAAATACCTGAACATAGAAGGAAATGTAACGGAAAATATATAAAAGTAATAGGTGCTGCAGAGAACAATTTGAAAAATATAGATGTATCCTTTCCCTTAGGTATATTTACTTGTGTTACCGGTGTATCTGGATCTGGAAAAAGTACTTTGGTAAATGAAATATTATATAAGGCACTACATAAGCAATTAAACAATTCAAAAGATAGGCCTGGACATTATAAAAATATTTTAGGAACAGAAAATGTAGATAAAATTATAAATATAGATCAAAGTCCTATAGGAAGGACTCCGAGATCCAATCCTGCAACTTATACAGGAGTATTTGATATAATAAGGGAAGTGTTTGCAAGTACTTCTGAATCCAAGATGAGAGGATATAAACCTGGACGATTTAGCTTTAATGTAAAAGGAGGAAGATGCGAGGCTTGCAGCGGAGATGGAATAATAAAAATAGAAATGCAATTTTTATCAGATGTATACGTACCTTGTGAAGTTTGTAAGGGAAAAAGATATAATAGAGAGACCCTTCAAGTAAAATATAAAAATAGAAATATTGATGATGTACTAAATATGACTGTAGAAGAAGCATTGAAGTTCTTTGAAAATATACCAAGAATAAAAAATAAACTGCAAACTCTTATGGATGTAGGGTTAGGATATATCAAATTAGGTCAACCTTCCACTCAATTGTCTGGTGGAGAAGCACAGAGAATAAAGCTTGCCCATGAATTATCTAAAAGAAGTACGGGGAAAACAATGTATATACTTGATGAACCTACTACAGGACTTCATATAGATGATGTAAATAAACTTATAAATATACTTCAGAGAATTGTAGATGTAGGTAATACAATTGTGGTTATAGAACACAACTTAGATGTTATAAAGTGTGCGGATTATATCATTGATCTTGGACCTGAAGGTGGAGAAAAAGGAGGAAACATTCTCTGCATGGGTACTCCAGAACAAATATCTGAAAATAAGGGTTCTTACACAGGACAATACTTAAAAAAGATGTTATAATTTACATAAAGACTAGCATAAGCACACCTATAATGCTAGTCTTTCCATGTATTAAGGGAGGATATTTAAATGGATCTTAGTAAATTGAGTATAGTTTTTAAAATTGTTATCATAGGTATAGTATATATTATAATATTTTGGGCACTGGGAATAATGTACAAGGATGTTAAAAATGGAAGCAAGAGAGGTAGAAATGTCAATAGGAAATCCTTTGGACTTGAAGTAGTTAATCCAGGTGAAAATGCAAATCTTAGAAGAGGTGCTGTAATTCCAGTGCGAAGGGAGATAACCATAGGAAGAAAAAGCGATAATCAACTTATGCTAGAGGATCCGTATACCTCAGGACACCATGCAAGAATTTATGTGAAAAATGGAAAAGAATGTATACTAGAGGACATGGGAAGTACAAATGGTACTCTTTTAAATGGTAAAAAATTAAGAGGCAAGCATTATTTGGCTTCTGGTGATGAAATTAAAATTGGAAACACATCCTTTAAAGTTATAGGATGATAAAATATAATTAGTTTTTAAAAACTATCATGAATAAGTGGGTGGTGGAATATTGGATACTACTAGAGATGAAAAAAAGTTATTAAGATATACATATTTGTTATGTTTTGTATGCTTCCTCAATTTGGCAATTATAAAGCAACCTTTTGACAAAGGTGCTATGATAATGGCACTGGTAACTTGTCTTCTTATAGGATATTCTTACTTTGTAATAAGAAAATTTTTCTCCGACGGAGATAAATATATATTCATTTTTTCTAGTATATTGTCAGTTATAGGTATGGTGATGATATATAGAATAGATACTGCAGCATCTATTAAACAAATAATTTGGTTCGCAATTGGAGTTACTGGCTTCATACTCATTGTTGTGTTAATGCCAGATACTAGTGGATTCAGCAAGTATAAATATATATATTTAGTAGTTACATTAATATTTATGGCAATGGGTACTTTTTCAGGTATTGAAATTAATGGTTCAAAAAACTGGGTTAGCCTAGGTGGAATTCAGTTTCAGCCATCGGAATTTGGAAAACTATTTTTGGTAGCCTATTTAGCGGCAGAATTAAAGGATTACAAAAATTTTAAAAATTTAATAATACCTTGTGCAGTAGTAATGCTATCCTTAGTGTTTATGGTAATTCAAAGGGACCTTGGATCTGCTCTCATATTTTTTGGAATATCTGTAACTATGCTGTATATAGCTACTTCTAAATTTAGGTATGTAGCTATATGTTTTTTGCTTTCAGCAGCAGGGTCAGTAGTAAGCTATAGGTTGTTTAATCATGTTAGAACTAGAGTTATGATATGGAAAAATCCTTGGCCTTATGCAAATAATCAGAGTTATCAAATTGTCCAATCTATGTTTTCTATAGCATCTGGAGGACTTACTGGAACGGGACTTGGACTAGGACATCCGGAATATGTGCCTATTAATACTACAGATTTTATATTTGCGGTGTTGTGTGAAGAACTTGGAATACTTATAGGATTTGCCATAATAATACTGTACTTTTTATTGTTTTATAGATGTATGAGAGCTGCTGTCTATGGAAATGATAAATTCTCAAGACTTTTGGCAGTAGGCTATAGTGCAATGATTGCATCTCAGGTTTTAGTTATAGTTGGTGGTGTTATGAATGCTATTCCACTTACAGGTATAACGTTACCTCTTGTAAGCAGGGGAGGAAGTTCTATGCTAATAACATTTTTTTCACTGGGTATAATTCAGAAGATATCAGAAGAGGGTAGGTAGCATTATGAATAACATAGTGAACAATATAAAAAAAGTGATGATGGTCTTCTTAATATGCTTTATAGCACTTATTTCTTATATGACTTATTTTGAAATGGTAGTGGGACCTAAGATAGAGAATAGTCCTTATAACAGAAGATTATGGATAAAGAGAAATGAGGTGCTTAGAGGAACCATATATGATAGAAATGGTAATGCACTTACTAAGAGCGATCCTATAAATTCTGAAACTCAGAAAAGGGAATACACAGGGGGGGCAATGTTTGCCCATGTACTTGGATATGTGGATCAAAAATATGGAATTACAGGACTTGAGAAGAAATATGATGAACAGTTAATGTCCAGTAATATTCAGGATAGTATAAAGAGCCTTATCCAGAATAAGGGAAAATCTCAAAAGAAAGTTGGAAATAGTTTAAAAACAACTTTGGATTTGGAAACTCAAAAAATGGCTTATGACCTGCTTGATGGAAATAAAGGGGCAGTTGTGGCATTAAACCCAAAGACTGGTGAAGTAATAGCACTTGTGTCAAGACCTTCTTTTGATCCTAATGACCTTGCAAATACGTGGCAGCAGTTAAATCAGGATAAAACTAAACCTCTTTTAAATAGAGCTACAGCAGGACTTTATCCACCTGGATCTACTTTTAAAACGGTAACTGCTGTAAGTGCATTGGAAAATATATCAGGAATTCAAAATAGATATTTTCAGGATAATGGTGAACTTCCTTTAGGTGGAGGATATTCTCTGCACAATTTTGAAGGAGAGGTTCTTGGAAGCATTAATTTTAAACAAGCGTATACTCATTCTAGCAATGTTTATTTTGGATCACTTGGAATTGAGCTTGGAAATGACAGGTTAAAACAAACTGCTGAAAAGTTTTTCTTTAACAAGGAAATACCTACAGATGGAATACCTGTAGAACCTAGCAAATTTCCAGTGTTAAAATCCTATGAAAAGGGAAGTATAGCTCAGAGTGCCATAGGGCAGAGCAGTGATTTGGCAAGTCCACTTCAAATGGCAGTAGTTACAAGCACTATAGCCAATGGTGGTGTCTTCATGAAACCTCATTTGGTAAGCGATGTGCTTACAAGTAAAGGTGAAGAAGTAAAGAACATACAGGCAGAACAAGTAGGCCAAATAATTTCTTCAAATACAGCAAATACTATGAAAGATCTTATGAAATCTGTTGTAGAATCGGGAACAGGAACTAATGCTTCTGTGGAAGGTGTAGAAGTAGCAGGAAAAACGGGGACAGCAGATAATCAGACAGAAGGACCTGGTTCACCACCTCATTCCTGGTTTATAGGTTTTGCACCTTATGATGATCCACAGATAGCTGTGGCGGTAATTGTAGAAAATGGAGGACAGGGAGGAAAGTTAGCTGCTTCTATAGCTTCGCAAGTTATAAGAACAGCATTAAGAAAATAATTGAAATTTTAAAATTCCCCGGGAAATTTTGTTGTAAAAAGTAAATTTGTTGTAAATTT